>NZ_AZYA01000001.1:0-2223 GCF_000513015.1 Bifidobacterium sp. MSTE12
GCCGGCATCACTCGCGCGCGCTGCTACAAGATCTTCGCGGGTGACACGGTTTGCACGATGAGCGACTTCGGTGCGATGTGCGAGGCGCTCGGTGTTAGCGGCGCTGATGTAGCTGCCGAGGCTGAGCAGCGCCTCTTGGACGAAGCCTCTCCGGAATAGTCTCCACGTCCTCGCACGAGCTGTAGACTGCCCACATAGGTAGGTCGCACTCAAAGGAGGAGCTATGCACCGCCCTAAAGGCGCTTTCCGCCTCTACTCATCCGATCCTGCGGAGATCATCTGCACTGACACTGAGCTCCTGTATGACTCGAAGCGGCGCGGTGAGCCAATCCAGCGGATCCCGCTGACTGATGTCGTCAGCGTTGAGGTCGAGGACGGCGAGGCCATGCAGGCTCGCGTCACCGCGACGCGCCTCGTCGCGCTCGGGATCCTCGCGTTCGCCGCAAAGAAAAAGAGCGGTGGCGACAAGTGGCTCATGATCGAGACGCGCAACGCCCTGTTGACTCTCCACTTCGAGCGCAAGACTGTTGACGGCCTCATGCGATTTGTCGCGCACACGCGCGCCGCCGTGAAGGCCGCGCAGGCTCAGCCCGCACACGCAGCTCCGCCCGCGCCTATCCGCTGGCCCGGTGCGCCTCAGCAGCCCGCCCCGAAGCCCGGCGGCTGGGGCCGCATATTCCGCTAATTCTTGTGGCGCTGTAGTGGCGCACGCGAAGCTGCGCGCGTACTTTCCGTTGCGGTTAGGGGCCTTCGTTTCGATTCCCCCCATCTCCACAAACACCCCGGAGTCTCATTGAGATTCCGGGGTTTTCGTTGCCCTCATGCGATTTTCGCCGTCTACCCATGCGCTCATCTATATATCAGGATGCAGCAGGATATATCATTGGCAGTGGCGCAGGCGTGGCGCAGTGTGTGGAAAAAGATTCTGCGCCACTTCCCCGACGAGGAGACAGACATGAGCGGACGCAGAGCCTTCGGCTCGATCAGGAAGGCTCGAAGCGGGCGCTTCGAGGTCCGATACACAGGGCCGGACGGCGGCAAGTACACCGCCGGGCGGTCGTTCGTCCGCAAGGCCGACGCGAGCGCCTTCCTCGCACACGTCGAGGCAGAGATCAGCGAGGGCACCTGGACCAGCCCAAAGGAGAGCCGCGAGCGCGAGCGCGCGCAGGAACTCGCCGCTGAGCGTGCGGCGATGACCTTCGCGGCGTGGTCGGAGAGGTGGCTCGCGTCGCTCGAGCGACTAGGCCGGACCCCTCAGACGATCCAGACGCACACCTATCGGATGCGGCATCTCGTCCCCACCTTCGGCGCGAAGCCCCTCGGGGCGATCAGCGTCGACGACGTCGATACCTGGTATCAGAGTGTCTGGCAGGCCAAAGGTCCGGGCGTCGTGCGGCCTCTCTATATGACGCTGTCGACCTGTATGAACGCCGCGGTGAAGAGTGGCCTCATTGAGGCGAGCCCGTGCAAGGTGCCCGAGGGACAGAAGCATCGGCCCGTCCGCGAGCGCGAGCGCCAGGTCGCTACACCCGAGGAGGTCCGAGCCGCCGCAGACGCCATGCCCGCACGCCTGCGCATCGCCGTCCTACTCGCCGCGTGGTGCCAGACGCGGCTCGGTGAGCTGACCGGCCTGCAACGCCGCGACCTCGACCTCGACTCCACGCCCGCGACTCTCCGTATCGAGCGACAGGTCCAGTATCTAGCGGGGGAGGGGCCGGTCGAGCTGCCGCCGAAGAGCGCCGCCGGCGTCCGCGAGATAGTCATCCCCGCGTCGCTGATTCCGGCGCTGCGCTCTCACCTTGAGTCCTATGTTGAGCCTTCGGGCACGTCCTGGCTTCTAGCCTCCGAGCGATCGCCGCGCCTGCCGCTGCACCCTAATAGCCTGCGCGGGGCCTGGGAGCGTGCACGCCAGGACGCGGGCATCCCCTGGTTCAAATTCCATGATCTGCGGCACACTGGCCTCACGATCTTCGCGCAGCAGGGCGCCACGCTCGCCGAGCTGCTTCACCGTGGCGGGCACAGCGACGTCGACGTCGCGCTGCGGTACCAGCATGCGACCCGCGAGCGCGACGCGGCCTTGGCGGCACGTATGGACTCGCACGTCCTTATCTGAGTGCTATTGTTTTGTAGATCACATTCATTCCAGGTTGCACTATGCGTCGCGCGCGATGTATAGTTAAGTCATCGGGAGGGAACAAGCCCCCCGAACCTCAAAGAAGGAGA
>NZ_AZYA01000002.1:0-10690 GCF_000513015.1 Bifidobacterium sp. MSTE12
GGCTAGGGGTAGGCGGGGGGAGGGGTAAACCCCCGTATCCGCCGACTGAATCTGTCACCAGTCTACGTCAACGGAGGCCGCTCTGCGCGGCTTCACCTTCGGGCGCGTCCCGTCTCCACGAGATTGATTGCACCTGCGGCAAAGGACTCGACCATTTTCGAGCGTGTTCTTTCCACCCCAACGGACCGGCAGGATGTGATCCGGCTCGGCGGAGTTCGGCTGCAGTCCTCGCGTGTAGTCCAGGCGCACGCCGCAGTGTGGACACTGCGCGATGCCGGCGTCGCGAGCTGCGATCAGCACTCGCTTGCGCCAGTGCTTGTACTGCGCAGTGCCTGTGCGTGAGGTCGCCACATCGACCACCTCCCAGGTATGCGGAGACCCCCGCTCCATCGGGGCCGAGAAGAGCGGGGGTCAACGCATGTGCGCGGATGCCGTATAAGGCAGAAGCCCCATCGCTTACGCGCGGGGCCACGTTAGCAAAATACACCGTGACACCCGCGCGCGCAAGCGACACGCGCTACGAGCTGGTCAAGTGCTGGAGAGCAAGAGTTTCAATGTCCCCCACCCTGTACAGACGGATGCCCCCCTCCCTCGATGCCGGGGCCACCCTCCCTCGCTGCTGCCACTTCCTCACGGTTGAGTCCTTGACCTGCACACCTGCCAGGATCTCAGCGACGCGAGTTGCTCGAGTGCGAGGCAGCAGAGACTCACGCGCCTTCGTGAGGAGCCGGTCCCAGGCGTCGGCGATCTGCTCGACCGCTCCGCACTCCCGGCAGGTCGTCGTCTCCTCATCTGGGTCGCGGACCAGTAGGTCTGCCCCGCAGGCGCTGCACTCTCCGACGAACACGAGACGCTGCCTGCCGGGAGAGGCGAGGCGCTCCAAGCGGGCGACCGAGTAGAGAACCTCGTCCGCACACTGAGCTGCCTCGGGCCAGCGTCGCAGCTTATCCTCATGAGTCTTGAACACATCCGCCACGCCCCACCAGTTGCCTTGCTTCACCCAGTAGGCCGGCCCCATCACGTGCGACAGGAGGAGCGTTGCCCAGGTGAGGATCGAGTCGCACATCTCGTCGACCTCGATCATGAGCGCGAGGTTGAGCGGCGCCCGCGACGACGGGACACCCGAGCCGCCGACCTGCTCACCCGTGCGCACACCGTGCGACGCAGCATAGGCGAGGTCACTCATCAGGCCGGGCATCGATGCGGTCGCCACACGGACGCGGGCAGCGCCGCCACGAGACAGGAACTCTCCATCGAGGAGAGGCTCACCAGTTACAGGACATGTCCGGTCGTTCATCGTCTCACTCATCTGTCGTGTCCTCTATACCTTTCCTGTACTGGTCGCGGCATACCTCAATGAGGCCGCGCCGAGCCAGCATCGAGCCGTTACCCTCGGTCATCCAAGCTGTGATGTCCGGGCGCATCGGGTCGATCGTTTCAATCATGATCTCCCATGCACCAACAAGCCTGCCCGGCCCCCGCTCACTCACCAGAGCTGCCACTGCATCCTCTAACTTGTCAAAGCCCATCTGCTCATCGCTCATCTTCTTCTCCTTCTACGGTTCCGCTTGCTTGATTGCTGCTGCTGAGGGGATCGCGGGTGCCCGGCCTGGCCCTTCCCTGCCTGGCCCTTCCCTGCCTGGCCCGTGCCTGCCCTTCCCTGGCCTGCCCGTCCCGTCCCGTCCCTACCCGACCCGAGAGTATTCGACCTGATACCCTTCGACGTCGGACTGAGGTTCGGACTTGAGTCCGAACTAGGTCGAATACGCGGACCCTCGGACGCGCGTCGCTCGGACGCGCCGGGGTCACGCACAACGGCCTCAGCGGGGCCGCTGGAGCCGCGCCCGGGGTCAACAGGCTCCCCGGACCCTCGGCCCGGGAGCACGCCCCTCGCGGGCGGCTCTGAGGCGGGGTCAACGGGCGTACCCGGATCCACGGACGGCGCAGCTTCATATCCGTAACGAGTGAGGAACTCTGCCGACCACACACCGTAATAAGGCGCAGTCGGGACAGGACGCAGCGGCGAGGCCGCGTCGAACGACTCCCGCGCGTGACCGCGCGAAGAATTGCACTCATGGCAAGCGACCACGAGACCATCGACCGAGGCGTCCCCCAGCGAGTCAGGGTCAACATGATCGAGCGTGCCGAGGTTGTACCCGGTCGGGCCGGTCCAGCGCACGACCTTCCCACAGTACCGGCACTGGTCGCCGTCGCGGAAGATCACAGCAGCTTTCTTGTTCGGGTCGCGATTCTCCCGCGACCGTGCGCGGCGGCGCATGACCTCCTCACGGGGCTGGACGTGGATAAACTCCTCGTCCGTGAACAGGCGCAGCTTGCGCTTGCCCTCTACTTCAACCCACGTGAGCAGGCCCGCAACGACCGCGACGTCAATCAGGTGCGCACTCCGCGAACGATCGCCGTCGCGGAAGGCAGCGCCCCTCTCGATAATTCCATCGGTTAGGTGCTTGGCCGAGTACGTTGCCAGCGCCATGAGGAAACCGAACATCTCGATTATCGAGATGTCCTCGGCCCCCTCAACGTCATACAAACCCATGAGCTTCGGATGACTCAGCGCCTCGTCTCCTACCCGCACCCAGGCCATTACTCGCCCTCCTTCACATTCACTCGCTTAATCTCCATTGGCTCCCAGCCGTCCTCCGGGAACAAGTCCCGGGGCCGGAACTTCGGGAAGTTGCGCCTCATCCAGTCACGCTCAGTTTTCCGCTGATACTCAGCCTCAAACCGCCGGAAACATGGCCTACAGCGCGCGTGCCCTGCAGCGAGAACCTCGCCGCAATCCGGACAGTGCCGCTCCATCAGAACGGCGGCTCAGACGGGGCAGCAGGCGCTCCCCACGGATCATGCTGCGGTGCGTCGAGCATCGCGCTCGGCGCCCACCCGCCCTCCACAGAACCAGACGCAGACCCCGCCCCGAAGCCGCCCGCGCTCGCGGGCTGCGCCTGGTTGCGGGTGACTTGCGCGCGTGCGCGGCGCAGGGAGGGGCCGACCTCGTCGACCTGCAGCTCAACGACCGTGCGGCGCTCGCCCTGCTGGGTGTCGTACGAGCGCTGGGTGAGGCGACCCTGAACGATGACGCGCATGCCCTTACGCAGCGACTCGGCGACGTTCTCAGCGGTCTCGCGCCACACGGAGCAGCGCATGAAGAGGGTGTCGCCGTCGCGCCACTCACCGGCGTTACGGTCGTAGGCTCTCGGGGTCGATGCGACGGTGAAGTCTGCGACGGCGGCGCCGGACTGCGTCCAACGCAGTTCGGGGTCAGCGGTCAGGTTACCGATGACAGTGATGACGGTTTCTCCAGCCATTACTTGCTCTCTTTCTTCTCGGTGTCCGCGTACACGAGCACGCGGACCTCATACATCGGGAGGTTCAAGTGCTTCCCCGCTAGGCGATCTGCGATCACCGTGTGTGGGCCGTCGAGGAACCGATCCGAGTCGTCAGGCAGGAGCCCGGCGTCGATCAGTCCATCCATGAGCGCCTTTACCGTCGGCGCGAGATTGCTGCGGTCACGCCGACGACGATCCGGATATGCGAACTCCATCTCGACCCGAGCGTGCTGCAACCCCAGGCGTGCGACGCCCGCGCCCTCTCGCCCCAGCAAGTAGCCCCACTGGCGTAGCTGCTTCGTGAGCCGCGAGCGCGCGGCCCAGTGCATCTTGTCGTTTGCGCTGAGCAGCTTGCTGCGGGTCAACGGTATGCTCCGCGATTCCCAGACGAGCGTCCGGCTCATCACAGGTCCTCCTCTGTGAGTTGTTCGCCGGGCTTTGTGTACCAGGCGAGGAAGTCCTCCTCGATGCGGATCGATAGCCTCATACTTCCGGGACGGGCGAAGATCACGTCGCCCTCGAGCGCCCAGATCGAGAGGTTCTGATCGCACAGCATCACCTTCCCCTCGAACGTGAAGTTCACACGCTTTCGCGCGCGGCGGGCGATCTCGTCTGCGTTATCGCGAGTCAGGCGAACTGCGCGAACGATCGCACGCTCCTGAAAGTCCTGGACGCCGTCGAGATCCTTGAGCGGGTCGAGGTTGCTCATGCTGCCTCCTTAATGGCGATCTTGGTGAGCTGGTAGATAGCGGCTGCGCCCTGCTGCGGGACGACGCCGTTCCCGAGGAGGCGGAGCTGCTGCTCGCGCGTCAGCCCGAGATCCTCGCCGGTCACATGCCCTTCGGGTAATCCCATGAGCCATTCGACGAAACGAGTCGAGAGCCGTGCTCGCCCCCCCTCGCGAGTCGGCGGGACAGTCGGAGCCGGAGCCGGACGACCGAGCATCTGCTCCCAGCGCGCGATCGCGGGCGCGTACATCCCGAAGTCGGTGTACTCGATCCGCGTCGCGAGCTTCGTCGCTTTCTCCGGCGGGCGACCGCTCGTCCGAGGAAGGCCCATAATCGCGTCAGACGCAGACGGGGTAGGCAGTAGCTCGCGAGCTACCTCGTGGAGATTCGCCCCGTAGCCGGTCGAGGATGCCGTTGCGTTCGTCGCCTGCGGCGTCGGTAACATCTGCACCGCCTGCGAGAGACTCATGCCCGTCCCCTCCTGATGACGACCGGCCTTGTGGTCCGACGCAGTCGGCGTCGGGATCAGGGCACCAGGTGCTCGATCTGATCCGCGAGACTCACCGAGTGCCCGCCCTCCCTGCGCTTCTCCGGCGGCTGCGATCCCCCGCAGCTGCCAAGGTTCGCCTGCGGGGTGGCCAGTAAGGAAAAAACGCTCTCGCTGGTGAGGGGCGCCGACGTCGGAAGCGCGGACAACGCACCATTGCGCGTCATACCCGAGGCCGGCCAGATCTCCGACCACACGGCCTGCTGCCCTGAGAGAAGGTCCATCTGCTCGGTCTCCCAGCAGTCGCGATTCTTGTTCCACCAGACTGAACGCTCCACTTGTCAGCGCTCCTCTCACGTTCTCCCAAATCACCAGACGCGGCCTCAGCGTCTTGATTGCCTCGAACATCGACTCCCAGAGGCCCGAGCGCGTGCCCGAAGCCATGCCCGCGCGCCGGCCCGCGAGGCTCAGATCCTGACACGGCGAGCCACCGCAGATAATGTCCACCGGCTCGACTCCCGACCAATCAACCTGCGTGATGTCGCCGATATTCGGGATACTCGGCCAGCGCACCTCAGCAAGCCTGCACGGCCCCGGCTCAACGTCGCTCGTCCAAGCGACCTGCGCAGCCGGATCAAGGGCCATACGCACGGCCATATCTAGACCGCCGTAGCCAGTAAAGAGACTGCCGACAGTTGTCATTCTGCGGCCTCGTCTCGGTCCCACATCCTGTAATAACGGTTCTCGAACTCGCGCTCACCGCGCGGGTTCGCGATCTCCAAGAGCACATCTGCATGGCAAGGCTGATCGAGCTTGCACCAGCAAGCCAGGTCCAAGCCCCACAGATTCCGGGCTGCGCATGACGCTACGAACCGGCCTTCGCGTGTCTGCTCGATCCACTCGCGATACCGAGCGACAGCCTCATCCGCCGACGCGACAACAAGCTCGCCGCCCTCCTCAAGCTCACGCGCCGACCGTGCGACCCTAAACGGATTGCCGTATAGGCTTCCTCGCCCTACATACTTCGTGTGCGCCGGCATCTTCCAGCCGCGAGCGCGGCGGCGCTGGATCCTGATCGGGAGCCTCATCGCTGCTCCTCAGCCCAGACGCCGACCTCTACGAGCTCGGCAGGCGTGTATCCGCGAGCGCGGGTGAAGCTGATGACGGTTTGTGCGCAGGCTTTGTGGGTGAACGCTTCAATTGCGGTGGCTTCGTTTTCGGCGTCGATGGTGATGCGGACGTTTGAGCCTTTCGGCGCGAGCTGTGTGCGGCAGACGGGGCAGCGTCGGTAGGCGTTGACGGTGCGCACGGGCTTGATCTCGATCACTTGTCGGCTCCCTCAACATCGGTCAGGTCGTAGATGTGGACACCGCACGCGGGGCAACGGCGCAGCGTGTGCGGCGGGCATGGCTCCTCGGCGGCGTCGGCAGGCTTGCCGACTTTGCCCGTGACCTGGACGAGCCTGAGACCGTGCAGGACTGTTGGGGTGGGGCCGGAGCGGATGACGAGGCCGCGGCGCTCTACTTCCTCGACGAACGCTGCGCAGGCCGTTGCGACGAGGTGCGGCATGGGTAGATGCTGGTCAGTGATCTCCCATTCGATGCTCAGGAGTCCTGCAGTTCTCATTCTCCAGCCTCCTCGGTGGTGATCGCGGCGCCCTGCGCGATGTTGACGAGCTTGTCGATGGGGTCGCCGATCATGAGGCGGATCTCGAGTGTCTCGGCGTCGTTGCCGGCGTAGCGGTCTGCGACGGAGACGGCGGCTGCGGCGAGCTCGGCCGCAGCGGCGATGATCGCTTTCTGCAGCTCCTCGATACGGTCGAGGAGGTAAGCCATATCGACGGCGGAATTCTGATCGAAGGCAGCGACAGCGTCTGTGTAGGCCTTCGCGATCGCGGCGCGATCTGCGCCTGCGTAGCTGCGCCCAGCGAACGCCACGGCGTTCAGCCTGTCCTTGATCTCGTTGATGGTGGTCATTGATGGTCCTTCTCTAGGGGTTCTTGCCCTGCACTCGCTGGTGCGGGCTTCGTGCCCGCCCGGGACTCGCACCCGGGGGTCTGCTCGTCGGGCTGCGCGGTCTTATAGCCGGTCCCGCCGTGTTTTTCTTGGTTTGCGGGTGGCCTCCCCGTGGCCGCGCTCAGCGGGGAGCAGACGGGGGAACTAGTCGACGTCGTCGACGTACTCGCACTCGCCGTTATTGAGCTTCTCGCAGGCTTCCTGAGCCTTATCGACGATCTCCTGGTAGATGTCCCGCTTCGCGCTGATCGCTTCGCGAGCGAGGCGACGCGCGTTCACATCGTGCAGCTTCTGCGTGAGCTCCAGATCCTCATCCGCAGCGAGGACAGCCTCCTGTGCATCCCAGCGGATCAGCTTCGCTTGCTCGGCATCGAGGTAAACGGCAACGTGTGCGACCTTCATGATTCGTCCTTGCTCATTCCCGAGACCGCGACTGATGCCCGCATGGCGTCGGCCATCAGCGCGGTACTGCGGGCAAGCGTCCCTGTACTCTGCAAGCCCTGATTGCCCTTCTCACCCATGATCGCGAGTGTCAGAGCGTTGCCGACTCTGAGGTACGCGTCCGCGAGCGCGCGTTCCCCTCTGTTGGTGGTCCCGCCAATTTCTGCGGTCTTGTCTGAGAGCAGCGCATTGAAGGCTGTGGTGCCGGCGCGCTCTGCTAGCAGGACGGCTGCGATTGCTGCGTCGACCTGGTTAAGCTCGACGGTGATCTTCTTCTTGAACCTCATATTTCGTCTCCTTCGTTGATTAGGCGGTCGGGGCTATG
Source organism: Bifidobacterium sp. MSTE12 (assembly GCF_000513015.1). Taxonomy (NCBI): domain Bacteria; kingdom Bacillati; phylum Actinomycetota; class Actinomycetes; order Bifidobacteriales; family Bifidobacteriaceae; genus Bifidobacterium; species Bifidobacterium sp. MSTE12. The sequence continues at coordinate 7,341 of NZ_AZYA01000002.1, forward strand.
CGACGGGAGGCATTGTGGCGGCGATCGTCTTCGCGATTGCGTCGCGCGCGTCATCTGCGGCAATAGCAACGTCCAGAGCATCGATGACCTTCGACATCCTTTCGTGCTCGTGGTTGAGCGCTACCTTTGCTGCGCGGATAGCGACGTCGGTGTGGAGCGAGTCGACTTCCTCGTGGTCGATCTCAACGGAGAGGCGCTCATCCTTGAGGAAGTTATGCAGCCAGTGGAGGTCGACGAGGTCGAGGGTGAGCGTCACCGGGTTTGTGAGGGGCTTTGCGCTCATCGGGCGGTCTCCTCTTCGGGCTTACGGCCTTCAAGCAGGTGGAGGATGAGCAGGCCAGCGCCTGCGCCGCCCAAGATTGCGCCGATCATCAGCAAAAGTCCGTTGGCGGTCGCGCCAGTCTTGGCGAGGCGCTCCTGCGGGTCAGGGGCGGTCGTCGGCGCGGGCGCGGGCTTCACGGTGTCCGGGGTCGGCTTCGGTGACGGCTTCGGGAGAGGAGAGGGAACAGGCGCAGGCGTCGGCATACTCGGGTCAGGCGTGGGGACCGGTGCGGGCTGAGGCTTGGTCTTGCCGTCGCCGTCTGTACCGCCCGAGGCCTTGATCGTCGCGGTTGCCTCAAGGCTCTGGCCGTTGATCGTCGCTCGGTTGGTGTAGGCGTCCTGACCCTCGACGTGAGGGGTCGCCGCAGGATAGACGACGCAGACCAGCGAGCCGGCGGGCGGCGTGAACGTCAGCACGTGCGCGGACTCGTCGAGAGACCCGTCAGTCCAGGTCGTAGTCGCCGGATCCCAGGTCGGGCCCGACGTGCACTTCACGGCCTTCGGGAGAGCGTTCGTCTCGTCCGTCAGCGTGTAGGTCTTGCCTGCCTCGACGGCCCACTTGATGCCCCAGCTGATCGACTTGTCGGCATTGGTCCACCCGAATTTGATCGTCTCTGGTGCCGCGTACTCGAAGTGCGCGGGCGACGCGCAATCGTTCGAGCAGGTGCCCGAGCCGTCACGGTCGCCCCAGACGAGCGTGCGAGTGACTTTGCCGTTGACGACGATCTGCGTGTCCTCGGTGCCGACTGCGGCGTCCGAAAGACGCGCGCGGGCATGGAAGTTTCCGGTCACGTCGGTCTTGTCCGCGTAGGCGGAGGGAACGTCCGTGACTGTGCAGGTCAGCGTCGCCTCGTCGGCGGCGCAGGCGCCGATCTTGGTCCCGTCGTCGAGGACGAACGGGAACGAGGCCAGCCACTTGAAGCCGCCGTCCTTGCTGGCTACCGTGAACTGCTGGCCGACCGCGAGCTTCGGCGCGGACCAGGTGCCCTCGACGGTCACCTCAGACGAGGTCTGCCTGGAGGATGAGGTCGCCTTGGTGACCTGCGCGGTCATGGCCGGCGCGGCCTCGTCGGCGGCATATGCGGCGCCGTAGGGCAGCGCGAGCGCTGCGAGGGTGAGGGCAGTGCCTGCCGCCCAGATCTTCTTCGTGGTCATCGGTCTGTCTCCTTGTGGTGTTTTTTTGTTGAGGGGTAGTAGGTGAGCCCGCGCGGGGCGCGGTTCTGGGAGTCGTGAGCCTCGGTGGGATACGCGAGCGCTCGCTTCCTTGCCTGCCGCACGATCTCCCGTGCGGCTTCGTCGTGGCAGGGGCGGTCGTCGGACGCTTCGAGGCGGAGTGACTGAGGCATCGGCATCAGGCCCGCGCCTCCACGCTCGGCTCATCGAGCCGCAGCACTTCGAGGGTCACGTGAATCTGCTGGCGATCAAGATCGACCGCGATCTTCGGCGTATCGAGCGCGAAGCAATTGTTCAGCTCGGCCTCGATAATGACGTCCTGCGTCGCCAGGCAGATCAGGTGAGGCAGCGGCGCTTCTCCGTCGACGTCGTAGTAGTCGAAGTCGACGTGACGCTCGAGTAGCGTTGTCCCCTTCGCGCGGGCCTTCGATGCGGCGCGCTGCATGCGAGCGGCGATCTCCTCGATGGAGGCCGCGCGCGATGCCCCTCGGACTGCGATCCAGGTGAGCAGTCCGCATCCGACGAAGAGGAGGACAACAGCGAGGAAGATGATCGAGGCGTTCACAGCCGGCCCGCCTTCCAGTCCGCACGGATCAAACAGACCGCGAGCGCGAGGAGGCCGAGGGCCGGGAAGAAGGTCCACTCGGGGAGGCCGTCGGGGTTGCCGAGGCCCCGCATCGCGAAACCGAGGGTGAGGGCGGCGGCGAGTGACGCGCCTCCGATGAGGGTTCGCCAGGGCCGCAGGTGGCGGCGGCGTGTGTTAGGCTTGTTCACGGAATCTTCTTTCTCTAGGGGTTCTGCTGCTCCCAGCGCTTCTACCGCTGGGAGCTCTTCTTTTCGGTGAGGCCGGAGCCGAGGCTCTGGCACTGGCGGTTGAGATCGTCGCCGCTGTAGCGGACTGAGCGTCCGATCTTGATTGCGGCGACTTTGCCTTCGACTCCGAGGCGCTCGACGGTTGAGCGGGAGAGGCTGAGGGTGTCCTGGACCTGCTGGGCTGAGTACCAGCGGTCGGGTGCGAACGGGGCGACTGTGGTCATTTCCTTGACACCGCCTTGTCGATCTTTTCGGCGATCCATTCACCTGCGTCGAGGCCCATATCAGCGAGCGCTTCAAGCGAGTCGAGTGCTGCCTCGAACGCGCGTCCGCCGCAGACAAACAGGAGGTATCCGACGCAGAAGAAGACCGGGATTGCGGCGACCGCGATAATCATGCAGATGATCACCATGTAGGCGTCGCGCATGACGGCTCATCCTCGTCGTAGATACTGCCGTGGGCTGCACTGATGAGAATGACGCCGGTCGGCTTATCCGCTATCGCGTATTTCCCATCTTCGACCTCCTTGTACTTGAGGTCACTGGTGCATTCGGCGCGTTCGCGTTCGACGCGTTCGCGTTCGCGTTCGGCGTGGTCGCGTTCGCGTTCGGCGCGTTCGCGTTCGGCGCGTTCGACGCGGTTGAGGAGGTCTCGGACTGTGATGCCGAGGACTTCCGCGAGGCGCTCAACTTCCGGCAAGGTCAGATCTCGGCGGGCATTGAGCTTGAGGGACAGGCTCGCGCGGCTCATACGAGCGCGGGCAGCAAGCTCCGTCTGAGAGATGCCCAGCTCACGGGCCATGCTCTTGATTACGGCTGCGACCGTCATCTCATGGTTCCTTTCTACATTTGTAGACCAATGACTACTATATAAGTCTACAAATAGAGATTTTGCAACTCGTTTTCATGTGACATGGGTCTACAAAAGTAGATATGCTTACCTCATGGGAAGCAGATCTCTTAAATCGAGTCCCTTTGAACGCGCTGTCTTAGCTGTACTCAAGGAGCGTCTGCAAAGTCTGGACCTCACTATCGACCGGCTCG
>NZ_AZYA01000003.1:0-144893 GCF_000513015.1 Bifidobacterium sp. MSTE12
ACGTATCGCCTCCATCAATAGACAACATGTTGATTTAATTTCCGCATGATTGTATCTTTCCCGACATGAACAGAACAATGATCATTTCCCCTGAAACCGTTCAGTTTAGACGCTTTATGGAAAACTGTTGACTACTACTGGAATGCACAACATGTTGATTTAAACTGGCAGGCATGGTACGACAACGACAAACCAAAACGGAAGCGAAAATCAAAGCGGCGTTCACCACGCTCGTCAAGAACAAAGGCTTCGACGCGATGACCGTCAGCGACCTGGCTCGCGAGGCGGACATCAATCGCGGCACCTTCTACATGCACTATGTCGACAAATTCGACCTGCGCGACCAGCTGCTCGACGACGTCATCGCAGATCTGGCCGCAATACTCATCCCGGAATCAGACGATGACAACGAGCCGCTCGATGTCGAAGACATCATTAAATCCCGCAACCTCGTATCCGCCATGCGCTATCTCAAACGAGACTATGCGTTCTTCGACGCCATCTCCAGCAGCGGCAACGACATGCAGCTGTACGAGCGCGTCAAGGACGTCATCAAGCAACTGCTGCTCGGGCAGGTGTCACGACTGCGAAAGGCACCGGATGACACACCGGGCATCCCCGGGGAATACGCCATGGAGATCCTCGTCTCATCCACTTCGTCCATATTGTGGTTGTGGCTACGCCGCGGCTGCCAGGAATCGCCGGAAACCATCTCAGGCATCATCGAACGCAGCAAATCCATCGCCCCCGTGGACATACTGCGTTGAAACCGTCGGTTGAATACTTGACATCCCCGCAATGCACACCGCACAATCGTGAAATATCGGGAAACTATGCTGTCGTTCCATCAGTAGGGTCGTAGGGTTCAACTACGGGAAAGGTGGCATTCATGAAAAGCCGTCCGATCATCGGCATCACTCCCCTGTTCGATTACGAACGGGACAGCCTGTGGCTGTTACCCGGATACATGGACGGCATCGAGGAGGCAGGCGGGCTGCCGATCATGCTGCCGCTAACCTCCGATGACCATGAAATCCGCCAGTTGGCCGATATGTGCGACGGCATCCTGTTCACCGGCGGGCAGGACGTGAATCCAACGCTCTACGGCGAGAAGGTCACACCCGAATATCAGGCGACGAAGCCGGAACTGAGCGCCGAACGTGATGCGATGGAGCCACCGCTGCTTGACACGATGATCCGGCTCGACAAACCGGTGTTAGGGATCTGCCGCGGCATTCAGCTGATCAACGCCTGCCTTGGAGGCACGCTGTGGCGTGATCTGCCGAGCGAACATCCGAGCGATGTGAAGCATCATATGATGAAGCCCCCATACGATGCATTCGGCCATGACGTGACCGTGGAACCGGGCACGCCGCTGGACGATATGCTCAATGGCATGCCGCAATCGCGGGTCGACGAGTCAACCATGAAACGCAACGACGACGGCAACTGGTCGATCGCCGTCAACAGTTACCATCATCAGGCCGTACGGACCGTCGCACCGACGCTGAAGGTCATGGCGACGGCCACGGACGGCATCACGGAAGCCGTATACCGGCCGGAATCCCGATTCCTGTGGGCGGTGCAGTGGCATCCGGAATTTTTGCACAACGTCGATGCGCGCAGCCGTGCCATCTTCTCCGAGTTCGTCAATGCGGCACGGCGATAACCCCCTGCTTCCAGCATTCCGTTTACGCCACCCCGTTACGCTACACTGACGAACAGCAGATACACGCTTTACGAGGAAGGTTCCCCATGGTCAATGCAGTCCCCGCCATCACCGACGTCATTTTCGATTTCTGCGGAGTCGTGGTCGATTGGCAGTCTCGCGCGGGGCTGGAAGGACATTACCCGCAGGAGCTGGTGGATCGCATCTGCTCGGATGACGACGAGTTCGGCTTCTTTGACTATGAGGACCGCATGGACCATGGCGCTTCCCTAGCTGAGGTGCTACCAAGCGTCGAGCAGGACCACGGCAAGGAGATTGCCGATATTTTCGAGGATTACATCACGCGTTACGACGATTCCCTGGTTCGCCTGCTGCCCGGCTCGGAACGGCTGCTATGCGACCTGAAAGCCGCCGGTTATGGCGTATGGGGGCTTACGAACTGGTCGTACGAGACCATTCATTTCGCCTTCGAGAAGTTTCCGCAGCTTACGGAAATTCTCGACGGCACGGTCGTGTCGGGCGAGGAGAAGATGTTCAAGCCCAACGCCGATTTCTACGAGCTGGCACTGCAACGTTTTGGCATCGAAGCCGAAAGGTCGGTATTCTTCGATGACACCGCGAAGAACGTGGACGGAGCCGGCAAGGTGGGCATCCACGCCTTCCGCTTCGTCGATGCCGAACAGGCTCGCAAGGACCTTGCATCTTTGGGAGTGCGGATCTGATCGTCCGGGCATAGTCATTCCGCCATGGTCGCGATATGCCGATGGCGGAATGCATCCGTCCACAATGCAGAAACCGAACGTTATAAACTGCTCTTTCGTAAATGGCCGCTGCTATAAATGGGTGTTATGACTCTCCTACAGTTGAAGTACATCGTCAAAATCGTCGAATGCGGCTCCATGAACGAAGCCTCGCACGAGCTGTACGTGTCGCAGCCGGCGTTGAGTTCCTCGGTGAAGGAACTCGAGAACGAGCTGGGCATCGAGATCTTCACCCGCTCGTCCCAAGGAATCGCGTTGACCGTGGATGGCGCGGAATTCCTCACCTACGCTCGTCAGGTGCTCGATCAGGCTTCCCTGCTGGAGGAGCGCTATAAGAACGCGAAGCCACGCAAGCAGTTGTGCTCCGTATCCACGCAGCATTACATGTTCGCCGTCGAGGCGTTCGTGGAGATGATCAGTTCCATTAAGTCCGATGAATACGAGTTCACGATCCGCGAGACCCGCACGAAGGACATCATCAACCAGGTCGCCAACATGCTGTCGGAGATCGGCATCATCTACCTGTCCGACTTCAACAAGGACGTCATCGGCAAGATGTTGCGCGAGAAGCATCTTGAGTTCCATCCGTTGTTCCGCGCGCCGCTGCATGTATTCATCTCACGCAGCAATCCGCTGGCCGGCAAGAAGAAGGTCACGATGGAAGACCTGAAGCCGTTCCCGTTCATTCAATACGAGCAGGGCGAGGAAGGCAGCTTCTTCTTCGCCGAGGAAGCGGTCTGGCCGGAATACTCCCCCAAGCAGATCAACGTGACCGATCGTGCCACGATCCTGAACTTCATCATCGGTCTGAATGGTTACACGGTGTGCACCGGCATCGACAACGGTGACCTCAACAACGAGAAGATCGTGACCGTGCCGCTCGACACCGACGAGACGATGCTGGTCGGCTGGATCACCAACGAGCGTGCGAAGCTGTCGAAAGCGGCTGAAAACTATCTTGAAAAGCTCAAGTCGGTCGTCGCCGACCACGGATACAATCTCATTGATTAACAAAGATCCTCCTTCATCGTGAAGGAGGATCTTCCATATTCGGCAAGTATCGAGCGGTCAGGCGCCATACCGTTCGAGATAGGAGTCGGCGGTGGCCTTGATCTCCGGCGTGACATACGGGGCGCCGTCTGCGGTCTCGATGTGCTGGCCGGCTTCGAAGATCTCTTTCACGTTGGCGATGGCGAACACCGGGAAACCGAATTCCGCTTCGACGGCTTTCACTGCGGAAGTGTCGGAGTCCTTGGTCTTCTCCATACGGTCCACGGACAGCACCAAGCCCACGACTTCGACGTTCGCTTCGGCCTTAAGCTTCGGAATGACCTCGCGTACCGCGGTGCCTGCGGTCATCACGTCATCGACGAGCAGCACCTTCATGCCGTCGGTCAGTTGGGTGCCGACCATCATGCCGCCGTCGCCGTGATCCTTCTTCTCTTTGCGGTCGAACGTGTAGCCGACTTCCATGCCGTGCCCGGCCGTCAGGGCGATGGCGGTGGAGACGCCCAGCGGAATGCCCTTATATGCCGGACCGAATACGGTGTCGATGTCTTCCGGCAGGTTGCCGGCTTCGATTTCGGCTGCGATCTTTTCAGCATAGAATGCGCCGAGTGTCGCGATTTTCCTGCCGTCGTTGAAGGCGCCGGCGTTGATGAAGTACGGGGACTTGCGGCCGGACTTCAATGTGAATTCACCGAACTTCAACGCCTGCGACTCCAGCAGGAATTCGGTAAAACGGTGGTCAAGGGATTCCATAGTCACTCCTTCATGCGATGAATGGTCGTTAGCGCCAGGTTTCGCCCTTGGCGAGCTTGTCAGCCAGTTCCGGACGTGTGTCAAGCAGGGCGTCAAGTTCGCGGGCCACACGCAGAGGCGCGGTCGGCTCGAACAATGCGGCCGCACCGACTTCCACGGCGTTGGCGCCTGCATACAGATATTCAAGCGCCTTTTCGCCGGAATCAATGCCACCGATGCCGATAATCGGAACCTCAGGCAACGCAGTGCGCACGCGCCACACGGCGGCAAGACCCACCGGCAATACGGCCGGACCGGACACTCCGCCGGTCACATGCGTGATGATCGGCTCGCCAGTACGAATGTTGATACGCATGCCGAGCAATGTGTTGATCAGGCTCAGCGCGTCGGCACCGCTTTCCACGGCCGCACGTGCCGGAACGGTGATGTCGGTGACGTTCGGAGTGAGCTTGACGATCATCTTCTTATCGGTGATCTTGCGCAGGCGAGTAATCAGACGGCTCAACGCCACCGGATCGGTGCCCACGCTCATGCCGCCGGCGGATACGTTCGGGCAACTCACGTTGATTTCCAGCATGTCGGCTGGTGAATCGTTGAGCTTGGCCACGACTTCAGCATAATCGTCATCGCAGTGGCCTGCCACATTGGCAATGACATTCGCGTTGATGGCCTTCAGTTTAGGCAGGTCATCCTCCAGATAGTGGTCGACGCCCGGATTCTGCAGACCGACCGCATTGATGTTGCTGGACGGGCCTTCGGCGGTGCGGATGCCCGGATTGCCCTCCCATGGCACCGGAGAGACGCCCTTGGTGGTGACCGCCCCAAGCTGGCTCACATCATAGAACCAACGCACAGCCGCGTATTGGAACGTGCCGGAAGCGGTGGCGACCGGATTCTTCCATGGAACGCCCGCCACCTGGGTGGGGTGCTTCCACTCGTATCGTTCGTACAGATTGCCGTGCTGCATGTTGTCAGTCGTCATGCCTTCACTCACCCCATCCCAAACGTTCGCGTGTGAACACCGGTCCATCGGAGCATACTTTCAGTCGTCCGTCCAACGTGTCGACCGTGCACAGCACGCACGTACCGTATCCACAGCCCATGCGCTGCTCGAGACTCAGCTGGCATTCGATGCCGCGCTTGGCCGCCCACGCCGCCACGGCCTTCATCATCGGCAGTGGTCCGCAGGAAAGGATGACCGGCTTCAGTTCCCCGTTCATGAGTTCATCCGAAATTCGGTCAAGCAAGGTGATGACGTTGCCTTCGGACTCATCGACGCTGTACACCGAATCGGCATATCTGCCCACGTATTCGTCGCCGAAATGCACGTTGCGGTAGCCGAATACGGCAGTGCTTGTCGCGCCCTGCATGCCGGCGATGGCCTGTGCGGCCCGTACTAGCGGCGGTACGCCGAGACCGCCGGCGACCAATACGTAATTGGCCGGCTCCTTGGTCTTGAACGAGTTGCCCAAGGGCCCCATCACGCGCACGGCGTCTCCGGCTTGCAACTCCGCGAATTCAGCGGTGCCCTTGCCTACCACGGCAAACATCAGGCTTACTTCGTCGCCGTTGACCTCGGCCACGCCGAACGGACGCGGCATGAGCCTGGTCGGATCATTGGAATACACATCGACGAACTGCGCCGGCTTGGCATGGCTGGCGATGTATTCGTCTCGGAAGGTCAGGCGATAGACGCCGTCGGTCAGTTCCCGGTTATCAACGATCTCGACCTCGTGGCGGCTTGGAAAGAAGCCGGCCTCAGTCGCCTCGGCGACGGTCGGAGCGAACGTTGTTGCGGTGGTCATGGACTCCCTCTCTGTTGCGTTCGGTGATTTGGCTTGAAAAATTACGATATTTGGCCCGGCTCGCCCGGACTCATGGTAGGACCGCGCGCAGATTGTCGCGCATGTCCTTGGCGGCTTCGCGGGCCGATTCGGCGACCAGTTCAAGCGCGGATTCGGCGCTCATGCCGTCGGAATACTTGCCGGACTTCATCCATGCGCCGATAATGCCACGGGACGAGTTGACCAGTGCCCCGGAACCGTCCTTGTCGAACATGCCGGCCACGCCCTGTGCGGTGCCGCCCTGGGCTCCATATCCCGGCACCAGGAAGAAGGTGTGCGGCATGCGGGCGCGCAGTGCCTTGCCCTCCTCCGGATGCGTGGCGCCGACCACGGCTCCGACTCGGGAATAGCCGTTCCTGCCGATGGTTTCGGCACCCCAGCCTTCGATCAGGTCGGCGACGTGTTCGTACACGCGTTCGCCGGAGGCAAGCTCCAATTCCTGCAATTCGCTGCTGGACGGGTTGGAGGTGCGTACCAGTACGAAGATGTCCTTGTCGGTGGCGGCGGCCGCATCGACGAATGGGGTGATGCCGTCGGTGCCAAGATATGGGTTCACGGTCACGGCGTCCTCATGCCATGGATCGAAGACGGTTCCCTGCTCCGCCACGCCGCTCAGATGGTGCGCGTATGCAGCCGCAGTGGAGCCGATGTCGCCACGTTTGACGTCGCCGAGCACGTACAGGCCCTGCTGCTTGGCATACTCGCAAGTCATGGTGTAGGCGTCGATGCCTGCCGGACCGAGAGCCTCATACATGGCGATCTGCGGCTTGACGGCCGGCACGATGTCGGCCACGGCGTCGATGACGGCACGGTTGAATTCGAAGAAGGCGACGGACAGCTGAGCAGCGGGCGCCTCTGCGGGATCTTCGACCTGTTCGGCGATTTCGTCGGCGAAGTCCGACACAATCTGTGCCGGCACGAGGGCTTCGGTCGGGTCCAGTCCGACGACGCTCGGATTCTGCTTGGATTCGATTGCTTCGATCAGACGGTCCATCAATCCTCCTTGTTGATGCGGCTGAAGGCCAGCTTCGAGCCGATGACGGTAGCCAGCGGACGGCCGGTGACATGCCATCCGCCAAATGGGGTATTGCGTGCCGAGGAATGGAACTTCTCCGGGTCGACGATCCATTCCTCGGTGGTGTCGAGCACCACCAAGTCTACATTTTCGGGGTGCGTGACCTTACCGAGGTCAAGCACTCGCTTGGTGTTGGAATCACCGGGAACCGCATCGGCGTTCTCGTCGAGCAACACGGTCATGTCGGTGTTCTCGTGGCCCATGAGCGTTGCCGGACCGGTCGCCATGAGTTCGATGAGTCGCTCATCGGAAATGTGACCGCCGTCGACGAGCACCTTATGGCACACGCCATAGGCGCACTCGAGGCCGATGATGCCGTTGGGGGCGTCGAGGAAGCCGAGTTCCTTCTCTTCCATGGTGTGCGGCGCGTGATCGGTGGCCAAAAGATCGACCGTGCCGTCGGCCACGGCCGCAATGGTGGCCTGTCGATCGGCTTCGGAGCGAAGCGGCGGATTCATCTTGGCGAGCGTGCCGTATTCCAGCAACGCTTCATCACACAGTGCAATGTAGTGCGGCGCGGTTTCGCAGGTGATCGGCAGCCCCTCGGCCTTGGCTTTGCGAATCGCATCGAATGAGATTGCGGTGCTCACATGCTGGAAATGCACGTGCACGCCGGTTCTGCGTGCCATCTCGATGTCACGTTCGACGATTCTCAATTCGGTGTCCTCCGGGATGCCGGGCACACCGAGTCTGCGCGAGACCGGGCCGTCGTTGACCGCACCGGTGTCGTGATGTTCGCAATGCTCGATCAGGTACAGACCGGACTCCTTGACATTGGTGAATACCTGGTCAAGAATCTCCGGGGTGACGGCGGAACCGTCGTCGCTGATGGCGGTCACCGGATGGGCCAGCTGGTAGGGGTCCTTCCCATCATCGCCATGCCCCGGCAGGTAGCCGATCCAGTCGGCCACATCGGTAGCCTCCTTGCCGGCACGACCCTTGGACGCACATACGCACAAATCGTAGCGGACCGGCAGTTTCACATCATGGACCGCTTCGTAATGCTGCAGATAATCGATGACGGTGTCGTAACCGGCATCAAGCACCTCGGAAGCGCCCTGCTGACCGGCCTTGACCTTCACGCCATCCATGGCGGGAACGGTGTTCGGCATGATGAGTACGTTCGTGTAACCACCTGAAGCGGCTGCGGTGCAGCCGGACACCATCGATTCCTTGTAGGTCTGCCCGGGATCGCGGAAGTGCACATGCGGGTCTTCGAAGCCCGGCGCGATGGTCATGGCTGAGGCGTCGACGGTCTCGTCGGTGTCGGCAGGAACGATCAGGTCGATGACTTCGCCGGTATTCCAGACCTTGATGTCGTGAAGGGTGAGGGCCATGGGTCAGAACTTCGCTTCCTCATCGCAGTAATCGCAACGGTATTCGGCACGGTCGGAGTGTACCAGATGGAACATCTGCACGGCCGGTTCGGTGGTGGTCACGCAACGTGGATTCACGCATTTGATGATGTTGACGACATGCTCCGGCAGCGTCGGCTGCTTCTTTTCGACGATCTTGCCGCCACGCACCACGCCAACGGTTGCGGTGCGGGCCACGAGGCCAAGCACATCCAGGTTGACGGCTTCGGTCTCATCTTCGATCTTGATGATGTCCTTCGTACCATACATATGGCTGTCGGTGTTCATGATCAACGCGAGTTTGGTCTTGGACGGGTCGATTTTCAAGTATTCGAGCACCTTGAGCGCAGTGCCGGCAGGCACGTGATCGATGATGATACCATTCTGAATGCTAGTGACTTCCATCAGGCCGCAACCTCCTCCGATTCAAGCGGTTCGTATCCCGGCAGTCTGTCGCCGACCACCGAGCTTTCCAATGCCATACGCATAAGCATGCCGTTCTTGACCTGCTCGAAGTAGGCGGCGCGGGGATCGTCATCGACTTCAACTGCGATTTCATTGACTCGCGGCAGCGGATGCAGCACGGCCATGTCCTTCTTGGCGAGGCTCATCTTGGCTTCGTCGAGAATATAGGTATCACGCAGACGCAGGTAGTCATCCTCGTTGAAGAAGCGTTCCTTCTGCACACGGGTCATATACAGCACGTCAAGGTCGCCGATTACGGAAGCCAGGTCCTTGACCTCCGTGTAGGAGCAGGATTCGGTGGCATCGATACGGTCGAGCACATAACGCGGAGTCTTGAGCTCGTCAGGGCTGATAAGTACGAAGTTCACGTTACCGAAGCGGCACAGCGTTTCGATCAGGGAGTGCACGGTGCGACCGAACGTCAAATCGCCGCACAATCCGACGGTCAGGTTGGTGATGCGTCCGAAACGGGACTGCAGGGTGGCTAGGTCGGCAAGGGTCTGCGTCGGGTGCATGTGCCCGCCATCGCCGGCATTGATGACCGGCACGGATGCTGCGCGAGAAGCCACGAGCGCGGCGCCCTCCTTCGGATGGCGGATGGCGACCACATCAACGTAATTGGAAACGGTCTTCAGGGTATCGGCAATGGTCTCGCCCTTGGTCACGGAGGCGAGCTGGGCGCCGGCAAAACCGATCACCTTGCCACCGAGTCGCAACATGGCGGTTTCGAAGCTCAGTCGGGTACGCGTGCTCGGCTCATAAAACAAAGTGGCAAGCACCCTGCCTTCACAGGTGTGCGCCACTTCCTTGCGATGGGAATCGATGTACTGCGCCTTGTGCAGCAGTTCCTGAATCTGACGAATGGAAAGATCGTCAAGAGTGATGACGCTTTTTCCGACCATCGGCGTCTCTGTCGCCGGTTCGAGTACTGAGGACAACGGCTCACCTTTCATGCAACTTGTAGTTGAAGGTGGCCACCCGAAGTGACCTAGCCAACTATAGCCTGAACCACTGACCCTCCCATTCACCGCGTGTTCATGATTCCTAGCCCTCAGGCTCCTCCAGTCGGATGCCAAGACTGGCGGCGAAGGACTGGGCAAGTTGGGAGATCTGGTCTACGAGCATGGTGGTGCCGCGCAAGCCGGCGACGTCGTGAATCTCCTGCAGTTCTGCGCCACGTAGATCAACGTCATCGGCCACGGCATGCTGCAGATTGATGGCATGAATCGTGGTACCGGGGAACGCGATGCGTCCCAGCACCGCATGAGCCGCATCGAAATCGTCGATCACGCAATCCTGAAAGACCACGTCGTGCCACTTGGCGCCACGCAAGTTAAGATAGCCAAACCGGCAGCCTGTGAATATGACGGATCGAGTCTCACAATCCCAAGCGTCGCAGGCACCGAACCGACAGTGTTCAAAGGTGCTTGAGCATATGGACGCGTTCACGAACGACGAGTGCACCATGCCGCAGCCGGCGAACCTCGTACTGGTGATGGCTGCATGGTCGAACAACACCGTTTCGAACGTCAGGTTTTCCAGAGAGCAGTCCAGAAAGGTGGTCAACGTCCAATCCGAGATTGCATCGGCGGCATGTTGCCCTTCAATGCGGATGGTGTCATAGGAGCCTTCCGGCTCGACCGCGCCCATACGCATCTCAGCCAATACGGACGGCTTCTTCAGCGTGGGCACGCGAGGAGCAACGGTCTTCTTCACACGAGAATCTGGTAGCATCACAATCTTCCCTGTCCGAATATGGCGACACTCACCAGTGTATTCGCATGACCATGCGCCTATGTTTTATCTATGAACCTATACATAGAATGTCAAACTGCAGCAGGAGTATTGTCCTTATGAGCAACGTAAGCAATTCAACGAAGAAACCCATTTCCAAAAGCGCAATCACGGCAATCGTATTCGCCGTGATTTCCATTCCGCTGGCATTTGGCAAACCGGTACTGGCCAAATTCTTCTGTTCGATTTTCGTAGACGTGTCCATCGTATTCGCCGTCATCTCGCTGGTAACGGTATTCGGTACACGCAAACACGGCAATGCGATACTCGCCGTCTGCTCCGCGGTTTTCGTGGCATTGGTGGCCATTGTGCTGTCGATGTACGTGCACTGACCCTCCGACACACTACGACATACCCCTTAAATCGTTATCTGCCCGCCGTGTGAGCATTGCGACGAATAATCCGAGTGTCCGATTTTGAAAAGGGTCGTAAAACAGCCGTTTCTCGAATCAGATTAATATGGTCACTCGTTTTTCCGCTCACACGGCGGGCAGATAACGATTTAAGGGGTATTGGGTGGCTGGCATGTCATGCGCGACCATAAAAGAGTCGCTCCATTACGTCGCGACTCTTGCGCATTACGGCAAGCAAATCGTTTTCGAAATGCTGACCGCGGTTCGCGTCGTAGCCCAGATAGACCGCAATGCCTCCGAGTGAGTATGTGTCATCAGGCAAAATGTCGGCCTGATTGACACGCCCGCTCCACAGATAACTGCCGTTGCGGGCCGCGGTGCACATGCGCCACGCCTTGCGTAATATGACGGCATCTCCGGCGTCAATCAACCTGCGACGTTCCAGCTCGTCAAGCGCTTCCAACGTGCCGTTGACGCACAGGTTCGCATTCTCCCCCGCATGTTGCAGCTGCAATAGCTGAATGGTCCACTCCACGTCGGACAGACCGCCTTTGCCAAGTTTCAGATGGCGCTCCCTACGCACGCCGCGCGGTAGGCGTTCAGCCTCCATGCGAGCCTTGAGCTTACGGATTTCGGCGATTTGCGTTTCGGTCGGATCCGTCTTCGGATAGCGCAGCGGATTGGCAATGTTGCCAAGAAAATCCTCGGCCAGTGCGACGTCACCGGCGGCATGGCGGGCACGCAACAGCGCCTGATGCTCCCACGTGCTGGCCCATGAACGGTAGTACTCCTCGCACGATGCGTAGGAGCGTACCAATGGGCCGTTCTTGCCTTCCGGGCGCAGGTCCATGTCGAGCTCGATCTTCGGCTCGAAGGTGGTAGGACCTTGCAGGATGGCACGCAAATCCTCTTGCACCTTGCGCGCGAATAGGTTGGCTTGACCATCGTCAGCCTCTTCGGTCGGACGGTAGATGATGATCACGTCGGCGTCGGAGCTGAAATTCACCTCCCTGCCGCCGTAACGGCCCATGCCGATGACGGCGATTGCGGCCGGCGCTTCATCAAACCGCATTTCGTCAAGCTGATGGCGGATAGCCCACCGCAACGACGCCTCGATGATGGCGTCATACACGTCGGTCATGCCGGCCAACGAAGTCGCGTCGTCGGTCACGCCGCTCATCCAAGCCAGGCCGATGCGTTCGATCTCATGCCTGCGCATGACACGTACCGAATTCGCGAAATCGTTGATGCTGCCTGCATTACGTTCCAGTGCGGCCTTGGTCTGAATGTCAAGGCTTTCACGCGTACGGGGTTTGAGTTCCTCATCGTTGCCGAGCCAGGTAACCGATTCGACCGATTTGTTGAGCGCGTCGCCGAGAAACCGGGAATTTGAAAGCACATGGCACAGGCGTTGCGCCGCGGATGGCGAATCGCGCAGGAATCCGAGGTATTCGCTTTCCGTGCCGAAGTTCTCTTCGAGCTTGCGCCAGTTGAGCAGGCCCATGTCGGGATTCTGTCCTTCTCCAAGCCACTGCAGCACAGCCGGGAGCAGGATCCGGTTGATCTTTGCGGCACGGGATATACCGGCGGTAAGCGCTACGACGTGGCGCATGGCGGCGTCGGCGTCGGCGAATCCTATGGATTCGAAACGCTCATGTGCGGCCTTCTCCGACAGTTCGACCTGCTCGTCATCCAAGCCGGCATTGATCGGCAACATCGGGCGATAGTAGATGTCCATGTGCAGGTGGCGTACTTCGCGGCGGGTCTCGTCGTATTTGTCGACAAGTTCTTCCGGATGCAGGTGGAAGGCACGCGCGAGCCTGCGCAATTCGAGATTCCGGTTCAACGCATCCACATCGACGTCACGCTTGCGCTCGATGCCGCCGAGACCGGCGTTGCCAAGATCCGGGAACAGATGCGTGCGTTTCAGGGCCCACATTTGCTGCCGGTGTTCCATCACTCGTTCGAAGCGATAGTCCCAGGAAAGTTTTTTTGCCTGCTTGCGCGACACGTACCCGCCATCGGCCAGCGCCTGCAACGATTCCAAGGTGGAGCGGGTACGCAGCGATTCGTCGGAACGACCATGCACGAGCTGGAGCATCTGCACGGTGAATTCCACATCACGCAGACCTCCGCGACCAAGCTTGATCTCACGATCTTTGAGCGGTGCCGGGATAAGGTCTTCGACTCGTTTGCGCATTTGCTGACAGTCATAGACGAAGTTGTCACGTTTGGATGCGGTCCATACGAACGGCCGGGTCATGTCCATATAAGCCTTGCCGAGCTCGGGATCGCCCGCGACGGGTCGCGCCTTGAGCAACGCCTGGAATTCCCAGTTCTCCGCCCACTGCTCGTAGTATGCCTCGTGCGATTCGAGTCTGCGAACGAGCGGACCGTCCTTGCCTTCGGGTCGCAATCCACCGTCGATCTGCCACAGAGTCGGTTCGGCTACGCCCATGATCACCGACTGGCATACGCGCTGTAGGGTAGTGGCCAGTTTGGTGCCGATACGATTAAGCGTCATGCCGTTGGTATCGGGATCGGCTGGTTCGACCACGTAAATGAGATCCACATCGGAAACGTAGTTCAACTCCTGCGCGCCGAGCTTACCCATGCCGATGATGGTGAAACGTACATGCTCGCTGCCCTCAATCTCGTTACGGGCGATGGCGAGCGCGCCTTCGAGCGCCGCGTCGGCCAGGTCGGACAGTTCCTGGCTGATACGCGGCTGAATGGTGGTGGGATCGGTTTCCATGGCATCCTGTGCCATGATGGCCGCCAGTTGCTTGCGATAGGTTTGCCGCAATGCCGTCGCCGCCTCCGACAGGGGCAGACTGGCCTTGGGCATGGCGGATTCCTGCGGGTCGGCTCCTACCGCTTCGAGTACATGCGCGCGCCGTTGTGCGTGATTGTACAGGTGGCTTTCGCAAGCGTCATTGGCGGCGGCTGCGACCAGTTCGGGCCTGAAGCGCATGAGCTTGCCCATTTCGTCGGAAACGCCGAGCACGGTGACAAGCCGGGTAAGACCCTCTCCGTTCGTTACGATGTCGTCGAACCTTCTGCCTTGGCTCTGCAGTGCTTTGATGATATCGATAAGATTACGTAGCGCCACGTCGGGGTCGCAGGAATGTTCCAACGTAGCCATCAACGATTGCAGCCGATCGTCGCTTACGCCATTGTCCTGCAGTTCCTGCAGGAGCTCGCGTGCTCTGTCGAGATCCTGCAGTCCGGCACGAATCAGCTCGCGCACTCCAAACGTATGTTGCATAGAACCCATGGTATTTAATATAGCGTCGGCAATGACGTAGGGGCGGTCGCGAAATGCTCGCGACCGCCCCTCGTGTTTGTTGCATCGTCTGGCGTCAGACGAAAAATGGTTTGACGTTGGACCAGATACGTCTGCTGACGCAAGGGTGGTTCATCGTATACAGGTGCACACCGTCAACGCCACGCGCCACCAGATCGCTGATCTGTTCGGAGGCGTAGGCGATGCCGGCCTCCTTGAGTACGGCATTGTCGCCGCCCCACCTGTCTAGCATGACTTCCAGCTTCGCCGGTACGCGAGACTGGCAGATTCCGGCCATGCGACGCACGGATTTGGCGTTCATCACCGGCATGATGCCGGCCTCGATCGGTATCTCGATTCCGACCGCACGCACCTTGTCGAG
The DNA here is from genome assembly GCF_000513015.1 of Bifidobacterium sp. MSTE12. NCBI lineage: Bacteria > Bacillati > Actinomycetota > Actinomycetes > Bifidobacteriales > Bifidobacteriaceae > Bifidobacterium > Bifidobacterium sp. MSTE12. Next base: position 14,746 of record NZ_AZYA01000003.1, read on the forward strand.
AAAGCGTAGAAAATCCTCATTGTCGTAGAACAGCTGCGAGATAAGGTGCGTGACGCCGGCATCGACCTTTTTCTTGAGATTGTCGATGTCATCTTCCAGCGTGGCCGACTGCGGGTGCTTCTCCGGATAGCAGGCTCCGTAGATCTTGAGATTCGGACGTTCCTCGCGAATGTAGGCAGCCAGATCGCTGGCGTGCTCAAAGACGCCGGCCGGTTCGGCACCTTCCACGCGATCGCCACGCAGGGCGAGCACGCCGGAAACCTTGGCTTCGTCAAACATGTCGAGTGCCTGATCGACATCATCCTTATTGAGGTACTGTGCGGTCAGGTGGGCCACACAGGGTATGCCGTATTCGCTCACGGTATGCGCAATGCGCGCGGTGAGCGTCCGGTCGGATGATCTGCCGGTACCGTAGGTCACGGAAATGAAATCGGGATCCAGCCCCTGCAGACCATCCAATGTGTCGTAGATGGTGCCTACAGGGGAGGTTCGCTTCGGCGGGAATACCTCAAGCGAAAACAGTGGTGAATGCATGGGATGCTTTGCACCTTACCTGGCGAGCTTGGCGCGTACGGCCTTGGCCGCGGTCACAAGATGTTCGAGGCTCGGCCAGGTTTCGGCGTTGCCGCGGGTCTTCAGGCCGCAGTCCGGATTGATCCACACCTTTTCGACATCCATCTTCTTGAGGATCTCATGGATTCGTTCCTCGATCTCCTGTTCGGACGGGATGCGCGGCGAGTGGATATCGTAAACGCCTGGACCGGCTTCGGTTTCGAAGTTGGCGTCGTGAATGGCATCGAGCACCACAAGATCGCCTCGAGAGGCTTCGAAGGAGATTACGTCGGCGTCCATGGCATCGATGTCCTTGATGATGTCGTTGAACTCCGAATAGCACATGTGGGTGTGGATCTGTGTGGTCGGCTTGACGGCGGAGTGCACCAGACGGAATGCCGGAATGGCCCAGTCGAGGTATTTCTTATGCCAGTCGGTCTTACGCAACGGCAACTTTTCGCGCAACGCGGCCTCATCGATCTGGATGACCTTGATACCGGCAGCCTCAAGATCGAGCACTTCGTCACGGATGGCGAGCGCGAGCTGCTGGGTCTGCTGTTCGTGGGTGATGTCCTCGCGCGGCCAGGACCAGTTGAGGATGGTCACCGGGCCGGTGAGCATACCCTTCATCACGTGGTCGGTGCGGGATTGCGCGTAGGAGCTCCACTCCACGGTGATCGGGTTGGCGCGGGACACATCGCCCCACACGATCGGAGGCTTGACGCAACGGGTGCCATAGGACTGCACCCAGGCATTCTTGGTGAACAGGAATCCGTTGAGGTTCTGGCCGAAGTATTCGACCATGTCGTTACGCTCGAATTCGCCGTGGACGAGCACGTCGAGTCCGAGATCCTCCTGATGCCTGATGCAGGCGTCGATCTGTGACTTCATGAAGTCGTCATATTCGGCCTTGGTGATTTCGCCCTTACGCAGCTTGGCACGTTCGGCACGCACTTCTTTGGTCTGCGGGAAGGAGCCGATGGTGGTGGTCGGCAATAGCGGCAGGCCGAGGGCCTCACGCTGTTCCTTCTGACGCTCGGCGCGGGCCGGCTGACGAACGAAATCGTCGGCGTTCAGTGCGGCGAGTCGATCGGCTACGGCCTGATCGACGGCGACGCGGGTGCCATCAAAAAGCGCCTGATTGGCCTTGAGTTCGGCGGAGGCCTTTTTCTCGTCTTCACTGGCGTCGGCGAGCACGGCAACTTCGTGCAGCTCATCAAGTTTTTCGACGGCGAAGGCGAAATGCCTGTGCACCTCGTCGGCGAGACCGTCCTCGCCTTCGGTGCTGAACGGCACATGCAGCAAGGAACTGGCGGTGGAGACGGCCACGTTGTCGGTGACCTTCTTCAGGGCATCGACCAGGCCGAGGCTCACGGCATAGTTGTTGCGCCAGATGTTGCGCCCATTGACCACGCCGGCGAAGAGAGTGGTGTCTTCCGCTACGCCGTACTGTTCGACGGCAGCGAGGTTTTCGTCCTTGCCTTCGTTGAGGTCAAGACCGATGCCGTCGAAGCCGAGCAGGTTGACGGTTTCATAGACATCGGCAATGTGACCGAAGTACGTGTTGAGCAGGACCTTGATCTTGCCTTCGCGGGCGGGCAGGATCTTGGCATACAGGGATTTGAACAGTTCCACGTCGCCCGGTTCCTTGTCGAGTACGAGGTACGGTTCGTCGATTTGAACCCATTCCGCGCCAAGCTCCGCGAACTTGGAGATGATTTCGGCGTAGACCGCGGCAACCGCGTTCACGAGGCCCTTGTCGTATTCGAGTTCTTCGGCCTGCGGGTTGCGGGCGAGCTTAAGGAAGGTGTACGGACCGATAAGTACCGGCTTGGTGATGACGCCAAGCTCCTTGGCTTCATTGAATTCGTCGAACGGCTTGGTGCCGTTGAGCTTGATATCGGTGGCCGCATCGACTTCCGGCACAAGATAGTGATAGTTGGTGGTAAACCACTTCTTCATCGGCAAGGCGGTCACGTCGCCCTTGTCGCCCTGGTAGCCACGACCCATCGCGAACAGGGTCTCTTCCGGATTATCGAAGGCGAGACGCTGGTAGCGCTGCGGAATGACGTTCAGCAGAATGGCGGTGTCAAGCATCTGATCGTAGTAGCTGAAGTCGTTGCTGGGAATCAGATCGACGCCTGCGGCCTGCTGCAACTTCCAGTGCTTGGCGCGCAGCTCCTTGGCGGTGGCACGCACCTCATCAAGGGCGGCGTTGCCCTTCCAATATGCTTCAATGATCTTCTTCAGCTCACGGTTTTGGCCGATGCGCGGAAAACCGGAGACGGAAGTGAGAGCGGACATGAATCCTCCATCTGACATGAACAATGCAACCCGCCCAAGCTATCACAGAATGCCCTGCTATAAGGCATTAGGAAAATTTGAATGTCGTTATAAGCCAGCCTTATATGTCAGCTTCGCCGCCAAACATGCTCGACTTCCTACTGCTATGTCACGGAAGCCATGGCGTTCAGGAGACCCCGGATTCTTCCAACTCGGTTTACCAGTCTCTTGTCCGAAAAGACAAGCCACGTGCAAAACAGTGTCCGCCGTGAAACACTGCCCAAGCAGAGCGGTAAGGGAGCCGTTCCCGCCAGCCGTTATGGTCGTCCTCCCGCCATGAACCCGGGCCTAGTCGAAATCCTTGGCCGTAAGCAGGGCGATGAGTTCGCCGCTGTGCAGCTGCCATTGGTTGAACGGCTCGTCCGCACCGAACACGGCGATCGAGGCTGGGGACATGCCCAGATTCAACAGATCGAGCAATGTCGGATCGGATTCGGAGCTGGCAATCCACTGGCATGCGATCGATACGGTCGGCTCATGACCGAGAATCAGCAATGTGCGGCGTTTCTCCTTGGTTTGCGCAAGTTCGTCGAACACGGATTGCACGCCGCCTTCGTACAGACTCTGCCGATAATCGACCTTCGGGTCATCGCCGAACACCTTGAGCATACGGTCGCAGGTCTGGCGCGCACGGGTCGCACTGGAACATGCTATGCGATCCGGAACCAGCTTGAAGGACGCCAATCCCTTGGCCACCGACTTCGCCTGTTTGCGCCCCTTGTCGGTGAGCTCACGGCCGGCATCTCCACCGTTGCCAAATGGCTCGGTCTTGGCGTGACGCATCACCATCAACACATACTTGTAATCCTTGGCCTTTTTGGCAACCTTCTTCAGGCTTGTTCCCATGGTCGCATGCTCCCCATCTTCGGTTCAGGCTTACAACGGTACCCGTCGCATCTTCCATTGTCGCAGAACACATGGCAAGACCCGCGCATTATTCGTCGATTGCGTTCACCTGCGCGTCGAGGTCACGCAACACCTTACGCAGCTTGCGGTCGGAGATGTCACGTAGCTCGAGATCCTCGAGCTGTTCGGCGCGTTCCTCGGCACTCAGTGAGTCAATGTCGGTAGTCGTGTCCTTCGTGGCACGGTCACGTTTGCGCAACGCCTGGAATCCAGGGGCCATGGCCCGCGAGACCATCAGGAAACCGGTATGTCCGATCATCTGATGGTCGGGACGAATCGCCAGTCCCTGCGCCTTCCAGTTGCGTTCCAGCGTCTCCTGAATGTCCGGTTCGGTCCAACAGCCCGCGTCACGTAACGCCTCGGCCATGCGGCTCAGTTGCGTAGTGGTGGTCACGTATGCCACGAGCACACCCCCTGGTGCCATCACGCGGTATGTCTGTTCGAGCCGGTTCCACGGGTCGAGCATATCGAGCATGATGCGGTCGAAGGAATGCTCCGGCAGTCCGGCCGCAACCGAATCGAAATCGCCGGTTTTCAGATCCCACCAAGCAGGGCGGCCGCCGAAATAGATCGTGGCATTGGCTTCGGCCACACGCGCGAATTCCGAACGCATCTCGATGGTGGTGAGCCTGCCGCCCTCCCCCACCGCATCCAACAGATTGATGCTCATGGCGCCCGAGCCCGCACCGGATTCGAGCACGTTCATGCCGGAACGGATGTCGCCGAGCTGAATTACCTGCGCAATGTCCTTCGGATACATGATCTGCGCGCCGCGCGGCATGGATAGCACATAATCGGCCAGCCGCGGACGCATCACGGCGAATTCCCAGCCGCCGATGGCACGCGTACCCTTCCATGGCTTGTTGGCGTCGCGTTCGGGATGGTCCTGGTTGATCTGCGCCTCACGTTTGGCGCTGACCGTCACGATTACGGAGCCCTCCGTCCGTCCGATCACCTCATCATGCAGGATGATGCCGTGCGAGGTCTGCGTCACGCCGCCCGGCACGAGCTGGTCGGTGATTTTGTTGGACCTGCGGTCCGTAAACTGCACTTTCTCTCCGGCCTCAAGCGGTCCTCGACGCATCAATCACTCCTTCATGTTCTTCATGCATAGCTGATTTCGACTACTCATGCTATCGCACGCGCAACGGCGAAGGCATCATACGGCGTAGGCGTTCCATCGTCCGTTCGCATGGGTCACATTCAAATCAAGGCCGAACACCTGGCTCAGCCGCTCGGAAGTGAAGCCATGTTCTAGGTCGCCCGTATACACGATGGTGCCCGGAGCCGGATCGTTACCGGCCACATTGTCCGCATAGGCGTCCGCCTCGTTGCCGGTGATGCGACCCATAATCGCCACATGGTCAAAACCCTGCGGAATCTCTTCAAGCCGGTGCGTGACCAGCAGCACGGCACGGTCCGATTCCTCCGCGCCGACACGGCTCAACGCGCGCAACGCGATTTCACGGCCGCCCAGATCGAGACCGGTGGTCGGCTCGTCCAGAATCAATAGATCCGGATCAGCCATCAGCGCACGGCAGATGAGCACACGGGTACGTTCGCCCTCCGAAAGCTTGAACATCATCTTGCCTTCGAGGTATTCGATACCGAATTCGCGCATGAGGGAACGCGCCTTGGCATAATCTTCATCAGTGTAGGTGTCACGCCAACGGCCGGTGATGGCGGTCAACGCGGTCACGATAGCGTCGAGCGGATCCTCCTGGGGAGGGAACGCGCGCCCCAGTTCGGCCGAGCTCAGTCCGATGCGGTTGCGGTAGGAGAATACGTTGACCTTGCCCAATCGGTTGCCGAGGATGTCGACGGTGCCGCAGGACGGGAATCCGCGAGTGCTCATCATCTGTACCAGACTGGATTTGCCGATGCCATTGGGTCCGAACAGCACCCATTTCTCACCTTTTTTGATTTCCAGATTGACTTTGGTGAGGATCACGCGCCTGTTGCGGCGAAATTCCACGTCAGTAAGTTTCAGTGCCGTGTCCTGCTCGACCATGCTTTCTCCCTCTCCTTCTGCATAGGATTGCGCCATGATAATCATCCTATGATCGCATATGCGAAACGCCTCCTGCCAGCATAATGCATGACGGGAGGCGTCGAATGGCCTGCGTCTGCCTGTCGGTCATGGACCGACAGGCGATTTGCGGCTACTCCTGTTCGGCAATCACATCCTCGTAGACCTTGACGGTCTTGTCGGCAATCGATTCCCAGCTGAAGTGGTCCCGTGCACGCTCATAGCCGGCCTGTCCCATCTTCTTCGCCTTCTCCGGATCGGCCATGATCCTGTTGATGGCGTCGGCCATATCATGTACGAACTTGTCCGGATTGGTCGGGGTACCGGTGCCGTCATGCAACTGGTCGACCGGCACGAGATAGCCTGTCTCGCCGTCGACGACGACTTCCGGAATGCCGCCGGTGGCGGAGGCGACGACCGGCAGCCCGCATGCCATGGCCTCCAGGTTCACGATGCCGAGCGGCTCGTAGATGGATGGGCAGATGAACGCGTCACAGCCATGCTCAAGGGCGTTCAGTTCCGGCTTCGGCAGCATCTCCTCGATCCAGATGATATTGCCGCGTTCCTCGTCAAGCTTGGCGAAGGCCGTCTTGACCTCCTCCATGATCTCCGGAGTGTCCGGCGCACCTGCGCACAGCACGATCTGAATGCCCGGATCGACGAAGTGCAACGCCTGAAGCAGGTATGGCAAACCCTTCTGCCTAGTGATACGGCCGACGAACAGCAGGGTCGGCTTGTTCCGGTCAATGTCATAGCGCTCGAACACCTTCCAACCCGGATCGTCGTCGGCGGGGGTTTCGAACTGACTCATGGTGATGCCATTGTGTACCACGACCACCTTGTCCGGGTCGAGGTTCGGATAGGCGGTGAGGATGTCCTCACGCATGCCCGCGGACACGGCGATCACACGGTCGGCATGCTCGTAGGCGTCCTTTTCGGCCCAGGAGCTCAGGTTGTAGCCGCCGCCGAGCTGTTCACGCTTCCACGGGCGGAACGGTTCGAGCGAATGCGCGGTGATGACCAGCGGCGTGCCATGCAGCATCTTGGCGAGATAGCCGGCCAGGCATGCATACCAGGTGTGGGCGTGGATGATGTCGGCATCGACGTCGTTGGCGATCTGCAAGTCAACGCCGAAGGTCTTCAGCGCGCCATTGGCGCCTTCCAATTCCTTCGGAACGTCATAGCCGACGACTGTGAGCGAGCCTTTCGGGGCATCGCCGGGAATGGCGGGAACATCGGCTTCGGCGCGCGGGCCGTCGAACGCACGGACTGTCACGTCGACACGTTCCGCCAGCACCTTGGAAAGCTCTTCCGCATGTACGCCTGCGCCGCCGTACACCTTCGGTGGGTATTCCCGGGAAAGGATGTCAACCTTCATAACTGCACTCTCCTCTTCGAGTCAGATAGTCGTTCCGTGTTCCACTTTAGGCCAAGACAATGCGAAACGCACGATTGTTGCATTCGTGTCATGACAATCGTGCGTTGTATTCAATATCATCTGCAAATGTTCAGAGACGTCTGCAACGACTCCGCATCAGACGGCGGTCCCGTTCTGATCAAGGTTCGGATTGTGCCGCGGATTGCCCGCAGTGAAGAACAGACTGATCACACCTACCGCGAAGACCGCGGAAACCGTGGCGATGAGCCACATCGGATGCTGCGGCAGCCACATGATCACGAAAAAGGCGATGGCCGACAGCGCGATCAGCACCCAGCTGGCCACACGGAACCACTGGCGGGTGGAATGCGGAGCCTTGAACATCTTCGGATTCGTATAGTCCGGGTTGGTCGTCAGCAGGTTTTCGGTCACTTCGACCGTGCCACCGGTCGGCTTCCACGGCCCGTCTGTGCCCTCCTGCAACCTACGGGACTTCTCCTGCAGTTGGTATTCGTCAAGCATTCCGGAACGTGCGCGGCCATGGGTCTGGTCGTACTGTTGCGGCACTCCCCTGCGATTCTGCTTGGCTTGGGCTCGGCGTTCTGCACGGTTTGGCATTGAAGCACTCCTTTGTTACGTGTTGCTGCATGCCACTCTACCGCACGCCCGCCGCTTTTTCATGAACGCAGCACGTCATATGGTCGATATTGAAATGGTCGATGTTGAACGGCTCGGAGTCGGATACGGCAAGACGGCCCTTCCCGTTGATTCGGAAAAGGCCGTCTCACGTGCGATTACGTTCGTCTTCTACCGTGCTGTCGCTCAGCGCGGAAGCATCATCGGTCGCTTGGATGCGACGATCGGAGCCGGCAGCTCGGTGGATCCGGTGAGGTACTCATCCACGGCGGCCGCGCAGGAACGGCCCTCGGAAATGGCCCACACCACGAGGCTCTGGCCACGACCGGCGTCACCGCAGGCAAAGACGCCGTCCTGGGAGGTGGCGAACTTGTCGTTACGCGCCACGTTGCCGCGGCCATCGAGGTCGACCGGCAACTGGTCCACCAACGTGGTGGTATCCGGATGCAGGAAGCCCACGGAGATAAGCACCAAGTCAGCCGGAATCACGCGTTCGGTACCCGGCTGACGGGTAAACGGACCATTTTCGCCCGGTGCGACGTTCACGACCTTCAAACCGGTCACGTGGCCGTTCTCGTCCGCCACGAAACCTTCGGTGGCGGTGGCGTCCTCCACCTTGACCTTGGCCTGTTCCTCCTCAGTACCGACGAAATTCACCGAATCGGTGCTGTAAACGTATTCGGCACGCTGGGTCTCGAAACCTTCGTCCATGGAAGTGGTCTTCTGGTACAGACGCGCGAAGGTGGGCCACGGCTGGTTATCCGGACGTTCGGTCGGCTCCTGCGGCATAATCTGCAGCACGGTGACGTCCTTTGCGCCCTGGCGGATGGAAGTGCCCAGGCAGTCGGAACCGGTGTCGCCGCCGCCGATGATCACCACGTGCTTGCCTTCGGCGGTGATGTCGTTGACCGGTTTGACGCCATACACGCGACGGGTGGCGTCGGGCAGGAACTCCATGGCGAAATGGATGCCCTTGAGTTCGCGGCCGGGAATTTTCATATCGCGTGGCACGGTGGAGCCGATGGCCACCACCACGGCGTCGTAACGGGAACGCAGATCATCCCAGGAGATGTCCTTGCCGATCTCCACGCCGGTGCGGAACACGGTGCCTTCGGCCTCCATCTGCTCCACACGACGGTCAATGAGTCGCTTGTCGAGCTTGAAGTTCGGAATGCCGTAACGCATCAGACCACCGATGGCGTCATCACGTTCATACACGACCACGGTATGGCCGGCGCGGGTCAACTGTTGCGCGCATGCAAGGCCGGATGGGCCGGAGCCAACCACGGCAACGGTCTGGTCGGTCAGTCGCTGCGGGGGCAGGGGCCTGACATAGTCCAGATCCCACGCTTGGTCGATGATCGTGCATTCGTCGTTCCTGATCATCGTGGCCGGTTGGTGGATACCGAGCACGCAGGCGGCTTCGCACAGAGCCGGGCAGATGCGGCCGGTGACTTCCGGGAAGTTGTTGGTTTCGGACAGACGATTGTATGCGTCCTCCCACTTCTCCTGACGTACCAGATCATTGAATTCGGGGATGATGTTGCCGAGCGGGCAGCCGCTCATGCAGAACGGGGTGCCACAGTCCATGCAGCGGGCCGCCTGTTCGGTGGTCCACGGCTGCAGGCCGGATTCGGCGTGGACGTCGAACCAGTCCTTGATGCGCTCCTCAATGGGGCGTTCGGCTAGTTCGCGACGGGTACGGACCTTCAGGAATCCACGAGGATCTCCCATGTCAGCGCGCTCCTTCCATAACCTGCTCGTACACCTGTTCCCAGACGCCGGGCGTATTGAAATCGATGTTGTTCTCCTCGGCGTTCTTCATCGCCTTCTGCATGGCAAGGAAGTGCTTCGGAACGATGTGGGTGAACCGCTTGGCGCTGTTCTCCCAGTCGGCGAGGAGGCCTTCCGCGAAGGCGGAGCCGGTCTCCTCGGCATGCTGCTTGACAAGACCGTGCACCAGTTCATTCGCTTCGGCGTCGAGCGGCTCAAACAGCAGCGCGCCATTGGTGGCGGCCGCCGGATTGACCTGCTTCATGTCGAGATCGAGCACGTACACGTTGCCACCGGAGAAACCTGCGCCGAGGTTACGGCCGGTGGAGCCAAGGATGACGACCGTGCCGCCGGTCATGTATTCGCAGCCGTGGTCGCCCACGCCCTCCACCACGAAGGTGGCGCCGCCGTTACGTACGCCGAAGCGTTCGCCGGCGCGTCCGGCCACGAACATCTGTCCGGAGGTCGCACCGAAGCCGGTGACGTTGCCTGCGATCACGTTCTCATGCGGGTCGAATGAGACATTCGATTCCGAGCGAACCACCATGCGGCCGCCGGACAGCCCCTTGCCGGCGTAATCATTGACTTCGCCGTACACACGAATGGTCTCGCCACGCGGGATGAACGCGCCGATGGACTGTCCGCCGGCGCCGTGGAACGTCATGTCGATGGTGTCATCCGGCAGGCCCTCCTCACCATAGCGCTTGGTGATCTCGTAACCGACCATGGTGCCAAGCGTACGGTACACGTTGCGAATCGGCATTTCAATGCGCACCGGCTCCTTCTTGTCGAGGGCCGGTTGGGCAAGTTCGATGAGCTTGTTGTCGAGTGCCTTATCGAGCTCGTGGTTCTGATCGATGGTCTTGTGCAGGATGGTTCCCGGAATCGGGCCCGGCTGCATGAGCACATTGCTCAGATCGATGCCGTCGGACTTCCATCGCCTGATGGCTTCGTTCTGATCAAGGCATTCGACGTGGCCGACCGCCTCCTCCAGCGTACGGAAGCCAAGTTGGGCGAGCAGCTCGCGCACCTCTTCGGCAATGAACATGAAGAAGTTGACGACATGCTCCGGCTTGCCTCTGAAGCGGGCGCGCAGTTCCGGATCCTGCGTTGCGATGCCCTGCGGGCAGGTGTTCTTCTGGCAGGCGCGCATCATGACGCAGCCTTCGACGATCAGCGCAGCCGTGGCGAAACCGAATTCCTCGGCGCCGAGCAAAGCTGCGATCATGACGTCGCGGCCGGTCTTGAGCTCGCCGTCGCACTGCACGGTGATGCGGGAACGCAAACCGTTCAGTACCAGCGTCTGCTGGGTTTCGGACAGGCCGATCTCCCACGGAGTGCCGGCATGCTTGATGGCGTTGAGCGGAGCCGCACCGGTACCGCCGTCATAGCCGGAGATCAGTACCACGTCGGCATGGCACTTGGCCACACCTGCGGCAATGGTGCCGACACCGAACTCGGAGACAAGCTTGACGTGAATGCGGGCCTTCGGATTGGCCATCTTCGCATCGTTGATCAGCTGCTTCAGATCCTCGATGGAATAGATGTCGTGATGCGGCGGCGGGGAGATGAGTTCCACGCCTGGGGTGGCATGACGCACCTTGGCGATCCACGGCGGAACCTTGGCACCTGGCAGGTGGCCGCCTTCGCCCGGCTTGGCGCCTTGGGCGAGCTTGATCTGCAGGTCGGTGGCATGCACGAGATAGTCGCTGGTCACGCCGAAGCGAGCCGAGGCGATCTGCTTGATCTTGCTGTAGCGCAACGGGTCGTTGATACGGTCCTCGGATTCGCCGCCCTCACCGGAGTTGGAACGCGCACCGATGGTGTTCATGGCGATGGCGAGGGTTTCGTGCGCCTCCTGGGAGATGGAGCCATAGCTCATGGCACCCGTGGAGAAACGCTTGACGATCTCGCTGGCCGGCTCGACTTCGGAGATGTCAATCGGCTTGCGGTCGGACTTGAACTTCATCAGGCCTCGTAGCGTCATCAGACGGTTGGAGGTGTCGTTGATGTGGTTCGAGTACTTCCTGAACATTTCGTAATCGCCACGCTGGGTCGACTGCTGCAGCAGGAAGATGGCCTCCGGATCATTGAGGTGATCCTCACCGGTGCGGCGCCACTTGTATTCGCCGCCGGTACGCAGATTACGATGCGGGCGCGCGGTCCACTGGGTCGGGTAGGCCACGCGGTGGCGAATGGCCACTTCTTCGGCGAGTTCGTCGAGGCCGACGCCACCCACGCGGGAGGTGGTCCCGGCGAAATACTCGTCGATGACATCCTTGTTCAGACCAATGGCTTCGAACAGCTGGGCGCCACGATAGCTCATGATGGTGGAGACGCCCATCTTGGCCATGATCTTGAGTACGCCGGTGGATAGCGCGCCGGTCAGGTTCTTCACGGCGGTTTCGGCGTCCACCTTGAGGTAGCCCTTGCGAGCCAGATCCTCAACGGATTCGAAGGCCAGATACGGGTTCACTGCCGCCGCGCCATAGGCGATCAGCAACGCGACATGATGGATTTCGCGCACATCGCCGGCTTCGACCACCATGGAGATCTGCGTGCGGGTATGACGGCGCAGCAGGTGGTGCTGCACCGCTGAGGTGAGCAGTAACGACGGAATCGGACCCCATGCGTAGTTGGAATCGCGGTCGGAAAGCACTAGGAAGTTGGAGCCGTTTTCGATGGCTTTGTCGATTTCCTCGAAAATCTCGTTCAGACGTTCCTTCAGCGCCTTGCCGCCACCGGCGACCTGATAGAGGCCCTTGACGATGAACGGCTTGTAATAGCCGCCGAGCAATTTGGCTCGGTCGAGGCGCTTGAGCTGCGCCATCTCGTCGGAGTTAAGCACCGGGAGCGGAATGAGAATCTTCTTGGCGTGCAATTCGGAATCGGCCAGCAGGTTCGGTTCCGGACCGATGGCGGATTCAAGGCAAGTCACGATCTTTTCGCGTTCCCAATCGAGCGGCGGATTGGTGACCTGTGCGAACTTCTGGGTGAAGTAGTCGAACAGCATGCGACTGCGGTTGGACAGCGCGGCCATAGGCGCGTCGTTGCCCATGGAACCCAGAGGTTCCTTGCCGGTGTTGGCCATCGGGGCAAGCAGGAGCTTCAGGTCCTCCTCGGTGTAGCCGAAGGCGCGCTGTCGACGTTGCACGGACTGACCGGAGTGGTTGACGTGCTCGCGCTTGGGAAGTTCGCTCATTTCGACGGAGTTGCCTTCCACCCATTGACGGTACGGGTGCTGGGAAGCGAGAGCCTTCTTGATCTCCTCGTCCGGAATGATACGGCCTTCATTGGTGTCGACGAGGAACATCTTGCCCGGCTCGAGGCGGCCTTTGGACACGATATGCTCCTCAGCCACCTCCGGCAGCACGCCGGTTTCGGAGGCGAGCACGATGTAGCCGTCATCGGTGAGCTGCCAACGGCCCGGTCGGAAGCCGTTACGGTCGAGCAACGCACCGACCTGGGTGCCATCGGTGAAGATGATATGCGCCGGACCGTCCCACGGCTCGATCAACGTGTTGTTGTACTCGTAGAACGCCTTGACATCCGGGTCGAGCTGATCGTTCTTCTCCCATGCCGGCGGCAGCATCATGGAGATGGCATGGGGCATGGAGCGGCCGGCGAGATGCAGCAGCTCAAGGCACTCGTCGAAGGTACCGGAATCGGAATAGCCCGGGGTGGCGATCGGCAGCAGCGGCTTGAACTCACCGAGCAGTTCGGAGCTCAGTCGGCCTTCACGGGCGGACAACCAGTTGCGATTGCCCTGGATGGTGTTGATCTCGCCATTGTGGGCCAGCTGACGAAATGGCTGGGCCAGCGGCCAACTCGGGAACGTGTTCGTGGAGAAGCGGGAGTGCACGATGGCGATTTTGGCCTTCATGCGCTCATCGGACAGATCCAGGAAGAAGGGCTTGAGCTGCATGGTGGTCAGCATGCCCTTGTAGGTGATGGTGCGCGCGGACAGGGACGCGAAGTAGATGCCAACCTCGTGCTCCACGCGTTTGCGGATGCGGAAGGTCCTGCGATCCAATTCGATGCCGGCGAGCTGATTGTCCGGATCGGCCACAACGAGGGTCTTGAACGCCGGCATGCTGGCAAGAGCCTGCAGGCCGAGTCCGTCCGGGTTGGTTGGCACGATGCGCCATGCGAGTACTTCGAGACCCTCTTCACGCACGATTCGGGCGATGGCCTGCTCCTGCTGACCGGAGGTGGCGATGTCACGGTCGAGGAATGCGATGCCGGCTGCATAGTGGCCTTCCTCAGGCAGTTCCACACCTACGGTGGCACGCATGAACTCGTCGGGCATGCTCATGAGGATGCCCGCGCCATCACCGGTATTCTCTTCGGCGCCGACCGCACCACGATGGTTCAGGTTGACAAGCACTTCGATGGCGTCGTCAACGATCTTGCGCTCCGGTCGTTTGTTGAGGGTGGTGACCATACCCACGCCGCAGGCGTCGTGCTCGGCGCCGGGATCATACATACCTTGGGAATCATGGATCGTCAGATCTAACGGGGCGTGGAAAGTCACCGAAACCACCTTCAATGTTTTTGGGCAAGAAAAGTCTTGCGGTTCTTTAATGCGTGGTTTAGAATACCGCGCCCCCATGTCGATAGCGTTTCAGGTGTCCATATAACGAATCGACGGCATTGTCAATACCCACGTAATGATTCTCGCCAAGCATGCGAAAACGACCTCGCATCGCCGTTATGCAATATCGTCAGTCCAATGATTCCAGCAGTTTGGCGATGATGGTGTCGTTGAGCAGGCGCCCGCGAAGCGTGGGGATGGCATGATGATGCTCAACGGTGATCAGGCCGTCATGCTCCAGCTCACGCCATGTGGTTTCGGCGATGGCATTGCCGAGCCGTGCGATGTCAAGGCCCCCTCGAATACGCAGGCCAAGCATGATGGTCTCTTCGAGATTCTCCTCGACGGTGATGTTCTCGCTGCCAGCCCACGGGATCCTGCCTTCGCTGATGGCGCTACCCCACAGGCGCGGATGTGCGATGTCCCAGGAACGCAGGGCCGTCGCGCTGTCCTCTCCATCGGCCTGGTCTCTCCTGACGGTTCCTCGCTCGGAAAGGGCGGGTGCATCGTAATGGGAATGCGCCCCGGGTCCGAGTCCGGCCCAGTCGACGTTGCGCCAGTAGCCGAGGTTATGCCGTGATTCGTAACCTGGACGTGCCCAGTTGCTGATTTCATACCATTCAAGTCCCGCCGCGGACAGTAGCGCATCGGCGATTTCGTATTTGGCGGCCTCGTCATCATCGTCCGGGGTCGGCAACATGCCGGCCGCGATTCGCCGACCCATGGTGGTGTTCGGAGCCACGGTCAATGCGTATGCGGAAATATGGTTGACTCCCAGATCGAGGGCCGTATTCACGGAGGTACGCCAATCATCAAGGCTCTCCCCCGGCGCGCCATAGATCAGGTCGACGCTGGAACGCATGCCGGCCGCATTCGCGGCCGAGATGCCAGCCGCGACGTTCTCCGGCGTGTGAGTGCGGTCAAGCGTCTTCAGGACGTGCGGAACCGCGGACTGCATGCCGAAGGAAATACGATTGAAGCCGCCGTCGGCAAGCTCGCGCACGTAATCGGCGTTCACCGTATCGGGGTTCGCCTCGGTGGTGATCTCGGCGTTGTCCGCGATTCCCCATGTCTCGCGTACGGCATCCAGCATGGCCACCAGATCCGCGGCCTTGAGAATCGTCGGCGTGCCACCGCCGAAGAAAACAGTGCCGGCCGGCGGTTCGACGATGCCGTGACGTTCCTGCCAATCACGCACGATCGCCATCTCGCGAATCACCATGTTGGCATAGTTGCCCCGGGACGCGCCCGCACCCATGTCAATGGCGGTATACGTGTTGAAATCACAATATCCGCAACGTCTCATGCAGAACGGCACATGAATGTAGACTTCGAACATCAGCCTTCGGTCTTCTGGGCGGCGCGGATCTTGTCCTTCGTGTCACGGTCGTTGCCGGCATCGCCGGTGGACAGGGCGGCGATGAACGCCTCCTGCGGCACCTCGACATGTCCGAGCATCTTCATGCGCTTCTTGCCGGCCTTTTGCTTCTCCAACAGTTTGCGCTTGCGTGAGATGTCGCCGCCATAGCACTTCGCAAGCACGTCCTTGCGCAAGGCGCGAATGTTCTCGCGGGCGATGATGCGTGAGCCGATGGCCGCTTGGATCGGAATCTCGAACTGTTGGCGCGGAATGAGCTCACGTAGCTTCTTCGTCATCATCACACCGTAGGAATATGCCTTATCACGGTGCACGATGGCGCTGAAGGCATCGACCTTCTCGCCTTGGATGAGAATGTCGACCTTCACCAGATCGGCGGCCTGCTCGCCGTCCTCGTGGTAGTCGAGCGAAGCATAGCCCTTGGTGCGGCTCTTCAACTGGTCGAAGAAGTCGAACACGATTTCGGCGAGCGGGATGCGGTAGTGCATCTCCACACGGTCGGAGGAAATGTATTCCATGGTGCCCATCTGTCCACGGTGATCCTGACACAGATCCATCACGGCACCGATGAAGTCCTTCGGTGTGATGATATCGGCGGCGACCATCGGCTCGACGATCCTCTTGATCTTGCCGTCGGGGAATTCACTCGGATTGGTCACGCGATGCACGCTACCGTCCTCGGCGGTGACCTCATACGGCACGTTTGGGGCGGTGGAAATCAGATCGAGATTGAATTCGCGGCTCAACCGTTCGGTCACAATCTCCATGTGGAGCAGGCCGAGGAAGCCGCACCGGAAGCCGAAGCCCAAGGCCACGGAAGTCTCCGGCTCGTAGATGAGGGCCGCGTCGTTGAGTTTGAGCTTGTCGAGCGCCTCACGTAATTCCGGGAATTGGGCGTTATCGATCGGGAACAGGCCGGCATAGACCATCGGCTGCGGGTCGCGATAGCCTTCCAGCGGCTCAGTGGCCGGATTCGCGGCGGAGGTGATGGTGTCACCGACCTTGGATTGGCTGACGTCCTTGGCTCCGGTGATCACGTAACCGACCTCACCGGCTCCAAGTGCCTTGGTCGGCATCATGTCGGGGCTGATCACGCCGATTTCGATCGGATCATGGGTCATGCCGATACCCATCATGTGCAGCTTCTCACGGGAACGCAGTTCGCCGTCGACCATACGGATATAGGTGACGATGCCTCGGTAGGAGTCATAGACCGAATCGAAGATCAACGCGCGGGCGGGAGCATCCGGCTCACCTTTCGGAGCCGGTATATCGGTGACGATGCGATCAAGCAGTTCGGCCACGCCTTCGCCGGTCTTGCCGGAGACGCGTAGCACGTCAGACGAATCGCAGCCGATCAGGCCGGCGATCTCCTCGGCGTGTTTGTCGGGTTCGGCGCTCGGCAGGTCGATTTTGTTCAGCACCGGGATGATGGCCAGATCATGGTCGATGGCCATGTACAGATTGGACAGCGTCTGCGCTTCGATGCCCTGCGTGGCGTCGACGAGCAGCACGGCACCTTCGCATGCGGCCAGTGCACGGGAGACTTCGTAGGTGAAATCGACGTGGCCCGGAGTATCGATCATGCCAAGTGTGTATTCGGTGCCATCAAAGGTCCACGGCACGCGCACGGCCTGCGATTTGATGGTGATGCCACGCTCCTGCTCGATATCCATGCGATCGAGGAAGCGGTCACGCATCTCTCGTTCCGGTACGATGCCGCTGAGCTGCAGAATGCGGTCCGCCACCGTCGATTTGCCGTGATCGATATGCGCGATGATGCAGAAATTGCGGATCAACGACTGATCGGTGAAACCGGGCTGATTATGCTGCTGGCCCACGCCATCCTCCTCCTGAAATACGTAACGCAAACGATTCTAACCGCTGGTATCGGCAGGGTGCGCCGCGACACTCCTAGGCCCGCTGGCGATTTATCCGCGCGCCATGTTATCATTTTCGTTTGTATGTCCTTATAGAAAACGTCGTTTGGAGTAATAGTGGCAAACATTAAGTCGCAGAAGAAGCGCGTTCTCACCAACGAGAAGGCCCACAAGCGTAACGTGGCAGTGAAGTCCGGCCTGAAGACCGCCGTTCGCGCCACCCGCGAAGCCATCGCCGCCGGCGATAAGGCCGCCGCCGAGGCCGCCTACAAGGTCGCGGCCCAGAAGCTCGACAAGGCTGCTGGCGCCGGCGTGATCCACAAGAACCAGGCTGCTAACCGCAAGTCCGGTCTCGCCGTGGCCATCAACGCTCTCTGAGTTTTCGTAACTCACCGTTTATATGGAAGCCCCGCAGATTCTCCTGCGGGGCTTCTGCTATTCATGCCTGTCGTCTTTGCCGTCATCATCTTTGTCGGGATGGATGACAGGGCGTTTCAGATACTTTGATTCACCCGGTAGATACGTATTGTGCCGTGCAAGAGCGCCAGGCAACTGAATATCGAAGATCACCGACGCCAATCGCATACCGACCATGAGTACGACGATGAGCACATCAAGCACGACCTCCGCCGGGAAAGCGATGATGCCGGCATTCACACCCTTGCACACCAACACGGTGAGTATGCATCCGACGGCGGATGGCACCGCATACCAATGTTTGTCACGAATCACCATGGGAACTTCATTGATGAGCATGTCCCTGATCAGTCCGCCGCCCAATGCGGTAAACATGCCCAGAAAAATCGCCGTGGTGCCGGACATGTGGTACATCATGGCCTTACTGGTACCGTTAACGGCGTACAATCCCAGCGCCAGCGCATCCAACGACAGCATGGACCATCTGAGTTTGTTGATTTCCGGATGTGCGACGGCCACGGTGACGGCCGCCAGCAGCGCGGTGATCACCAGCCCCTTGTCGGAGACGCCTGCGGGAGGGAGCGCACCGAGCAACACATCACGAATGATGCCGCCTCCCAATGCGGTGAGCCATGTAGTCACGAGAATCGCAAAGACATCATATCCCTTGCGCACGGCGGCAAGTCCGCCGACCATACCGCAGCAGAACGTCGCCAGGTATTCGATGCCCATGAAAAACCCGTTGCTTTCCAGGGCCACTTCCATATCTTCTCCCCCTCCCTCACAAGGTTCCTTCATGCAACTGCAAAAATACCATAGCCCGCAGGTGCCATATCACCATAAAAGAGCCGGAGGGCGGTATATGCATCGTACGACACGTCCGGCCTTCAGGCCAAGTTTACGATCGTACGACGTATATACCGCCCTCCGGCGGTCTACGCGCTGTTAGGAAACGGTCTTAGCGAAGATCAGCAGACCTTCCACATCCAGTTGTGCGGATCCTCGATCTCGCCGAGCTGAATGCCGAGCAGCTGGTTGCGCAGGGCGACGGTGAATTCGCCGGAGCCGCCATCCGCGACGGTCACGTCGAACTTCTCGGACTTGAAACGGCCAATCGGGGTGATGATGGCTGCGGTACCGCAGGCGAACACCTCGGTGACCTCGCCGGACTTGATGTCTTCGAGCAGCTGATCCAAGGCGATCATGGTTTCGACCACGTCGTGGCCATTGTCCTGGATGAGCTGAATCAGGGAACGGCGGGTCACGCCCGGCAGGATGTTGCCGGTCAGGGACGGAGTCTCCACGTGGCCATCCTTGTGCACGACCATCATGTTCATGCCGCCAAGCTCCTCGAGGTAGGTCTTGGTGGCGGCGTCCACGAAGCAGACCTGTTCGCAACCGTGGTCAATGCCGGTGTATTCACCGAGCAGGGAAGCCGCATAGTTGCCACCGCACTTGGCGAAGCCGGTGCCACCAGGGCCGGTACGGAACCACTTGTCTTCAACCCAGATGCTGACCGGCTTCACACCGCCCGGGAAGTACGGACCAGACGGGGAAGCAATCACGCAATAGTCCACTTCATGCGGTGCCCGCACGCCAAGGAACGGCTCGGAGGCGAACATGAACGGACGCATGTACAGGGTGTACTCACGACGGGACGGCACCCAGTTCACATCACGCTTGACGAGAGCAGCCACGGAACCGATGAAATCGTCAATCGGCAGTTCCGGAAGGTACAGACGCTTGGCGGAATTCTGGAATCGTTCGGCATTCGCATCCGGGCGGAACAGCCAAGTGGAGCCGTCGGCGTGACGGTAGGCCTTGAGACCTTCGAAGCATTCCTGAGCGTAATGCAACACGGATGCGCCCGGATCCATCTTCAGCGGCGCATACGGTTCGATGCGGCGATCGCCCCAGCCTTCGCCCTTGGTCCAGGTCATGTGGGCCATATTATCGGAGAACACCTGACCGAAGGCCGGCTTGTCGATGAGCTCGGCGCGCTTGGCGTCGGATGCCGGGTTGTCGTTAGGGAGCACGGTGAACTTCTCGGTGAGCTTGTCAAGCTCCGCCGGATCGTGATGATTCTGTTCAGTCATTCTTAACTTCTTCTTATGCATCAGCCGCTTTCGCGGCATGCGGATGTTGACATGCCAGCGCTTGTGGCGCCGGCTCTGGTTAGTACTTTCTCACACCATAATCTCAATCGATAACCATCGTTCGCGATATGAGATGGCATGAAACGTAGCGGAAACAAAGGAGTCCGCGCATGCAATCTACATGCGCGGACTCCGTAATCGAACGCTTGCGGAAACGAGCTATCTCACTCGGCGTCGGCGGTCTCGGCGGCGTCGGCGGCCGGGGCTGCCTCAGCGGCATCTTCCGGCACCTCGACGGTGACGACGGACTCTTCCGGATCCTCAACGTCAAGCACGACGCCTTCCGGCAGCACGACGTCCTTGGCGAAGACCTTGGCGCCATCGGTCAGGCCATCGACGTTGACCACGATCTTCTCGGGCAGGTTGGCGACGTCGGCGCGGACCTTGAGCTCCTGAATGTCGACGAACGCGACGGCGGCACCCTTCGGAGTGCCTTCGACGAACACCGGCACCTCGACGTCGATCTTCTCGCCGGCCTTGACCTCATAGAAATCAACATGCTCGACGATGCGCTTCACCGGATTGCGCTGCACGTCCTTGACGATGGCCATCTTGGTCTGCTCGCCGTACTTGATGGTGAACAGAGCGTTGGTGTGACGCAGGGACAGGGTGGTCTCCTTCATCGGCAGCTGCACGAAGACCGGAGCCTCACCGCCGGCGTACACGGTGGCCGGAATCAGCTTGGCGACGCGCAGACGGCGGGCAGCGCCCTTGCCGAACTCGGTACGAGCGGCGCCTTCGAGGGTAATGGTGGTAGCCATAATCGATATCTCCTTGATATTCGTTCTTCTGTTTCGGCGCATCAACGAGCCGCGAAGACACTCAAGGAGTGCACTCACACGCCGAGTCGATTACGGAAGCTCATGCTTCCCTCGCCAAGACAACAGTCCTTAAGTATACACATCGGTCTGACAATGCGTGTTCAACGCCGCAAAGGTGTGGAACACACGTACAATCGAACACATCGGTCATCATGTATGAACAGGGAACGAATACACGAAATCAACGAATCGAGGCAGCAATGAGGCGCACCCATTCTGATATCGCCCGCACCATCTGCATTGCAACGGGAGCCGCGGCCGTGGCATCTGCGGGAGCGCTGGCCATTTGCGCAAATTCGCTGTTCAGGTTCGCTTTGGACTCGCAATGCAAGAAGTCCATGTTCCGTCAGTCCCCGCCGGACGATCCGGAACGCGAACGTCTGATGAATACCGGCGAGGCACGCGAAGCCGGCGTATGGTTTCAAGAGACCAAGCAACCGGTCACCATCACAAGCTTCGACGGTCTTACGTTGCATGGTTGGCTGTTCGACCCGGATTGCATAAGCCCGAAACCGCATCTTTACGCGATTTGCTGCCATGGGTATACGGGTGAGCCCGCGGAGATGGCAACATGGGCGCATCGCTTTGCACGCCTCGGTTTCACGGTGCTGGTGCCGGCGCAGCGCGCGCACGAGATGAGCGAGGGGCGCTATACCGGCATGGGATGGCTGGAACGCAATGACCTGCTCAATTGGATTCATCTGATCATCGAAAGCGATCCCGAAGCCCGTATCCTGCTGCATGGCAATTCGATGGGCGCGGCAACGGTGATGATGACCGTCGGAGACCCAAGGTTGCCCCGTAATGTGGTTTCCGCCATCGAAGACAGCGGCTACGCGTCGGTGAGACTGCAATTCATCGATACGTCCCGTGCGATGTTCCATCTGCCAAAGCTGCTCGCGGCGATGTGCGTGGACGCGGCGGGACTTGTCTGCAAGTACAAGGCCGGCTACGACTTCAACGATGCCTCGAGTATGGAGCAACTCCGCCATGCGACGATTCCGGTGCTGTTCGTCCACGGAGACGCCGACACCTTCGTATCCCCACGTTTC
Organism: Bifidobacterium sp. MSTE12; assembly: GCF_000513015.1. NCBI lineage: Bacteria > Bacillati > Actinomycetota > Actinomycetes > Bifidobacteriales > Bifidobacteriaceae > Bifidobacterium > Bifidobacterium sp. MSTE12. The sequence continues at coordinate 36,661 of NZ_AZYA01000003.1, forward strand.
CTCGATATGAATTTCAACGCCTGCTCAAGTCTCGACCGTGAAAAGTTGCTGGTGCCAGGCGCCGATCATGTGATGGGCTCGGTGGTGGCGCCGGACGTGTACTGGCGCAAGATCGAACGATTCGTCAGGCGAACGTTCAGATTGTAGGATTCGTCCGTTTCACCGCTTCTCGCCGGGATTGCAGATCTGCATGGCCACGCCGTCCTCCATGATCTGGAAGCCGTGCTTCTGGTAGAACGACGCGTTCTTGCTCTCCTCCGGCATGACCTCGATATACAGGTAATCACGGTATCGGTCTTTGACCATGCCGACCAGATGTCCGGCGATGCCGTGACCCTGATATTCCGGATCTACAAGTACGTAGTGCATGTAGGCCACCATCTCGGTATCGTCAAGCACGCGCACCAAACCGGCAAGACGGTCACCATCCCAAGCCGAAAACACGGTGGACGAGCCCATCAACGCCTTGTACAGGCGTTCCGGATACTCCCCTGACACCCAGCCGACGGAACGGAATAGCCGCTGCGTCTGCTCTTTGGTGAACTTCTTCTCATCGGTATATGTAATCTCCATAACCTGCACGGTATCACACGCTACCCCCTTGACAATCAAAGGCGAGGCCGTGATCTTCCGTCAGGCGGTGTGGCTTCGCACCACGTCGAGGATGGTTGCGCCTCCAAGCAGGGCCATGACGCCACCGGTAACGATGGAAAGGATGCTTTTGCCGCGTGAACTGGTGAGTTTGGCGGAGAAGGTGGCGGCCGCACAGGCCACGACGGTGAGAATCACACCGCCTTCGATGGCGTGGATCAGTCCAAGCGACAGACCCATTTGGAGATTGCCGACGCCGGACACGAGGAACTGCGGGATGACTGCGATGTAGAAAACGCCTATTTTCGGGTTGAAGAAATCGGTGAGGAAACCGCGCCACCATGAAGAGAACAGGCTTGGCCTGGAGGTCGGGGCGATCATGGACCGTGCGACGGATTCCGTGGATGCGGTGGAGTCATCGGCGGCTTCCCGAGGTTGCATTTCGGTTTGCTTCGTTGCGATGCCAAGCTTGCGCTTCGCCCAATCGGACATGCCGGACATGCTCCATGCCAGATAGAACAGATACATGCCTCCGATCACGCGGATGATGTCATAGGCCAGCGGGAATGCGGAAATCAGTGCGGCCAGGCCCAATGACGCGGCGACGGCCCATACCAGCACGCCGCATTGGATGCCGAATCCCGCCATGATGCCGTTGCGTCGCCCATAGTGGATTGCCTCGTTCATGGTCATCACCATGTCGAGACCTGGCACCATGGCCATGGCTCCGGCCAGCACCGCGAACCCCAGCAACGCCTGCATGTACGTCATGTCGTTCCTCCCATTGCGTGACGCATTCCACTATGCCATCATGGAAGGTCATTTCCCCTATGCAGAAAAGCCTCCAAACATGAAAAAGCGTGATGTCCCGCCGCTATCCACGGTGGGACATCACGCCCTCATATCGCATTCGCCTTTGGGATTCCCAACGGCCATCCATCGGCGAATCGATGTGACTGAGCACTCAGAGCATCGACTCGTACAGCTTCTCCAACGATTCCTCGGTGGTGACGAGCTGGGAGCCCGGCGTGTTCACAAGATTGCCCGGAGAGACCTTCTGGGCGTTCTGCGCCAACCATGGAATGTCCTTCTTCTCGATGCCGAGATCGCGTAGCGTCACGTTGAGATCAAGATCCGCGAGCAGTCTCTTCACTCGTGGCGCGCAATCCTCGGCGGTGAAGCCGCCCAGAATCCTCGCGATACGACCGTACTTGAAGCGGTTGTACTGATAGGTCGCTTCGATGGCGGTCGGCTCGATGGCAGCCAGGCCCTTGCCATGGGTGACGTTCCTCAGACCACTGACCGGATGTTCCATGGCGTGCGCCAGAGTGATGCCGGCGGTGTTGATGACCATGCCGCCGATGGTGCCGGCGAGACAGACCTTGGCCCACTGTTCGTCGGTGCCCTCACCTCGATACAGGCTCACGATGTTGTTGGCGATGAGCGGAATTGCATACAGGGCGAGCGCATCGGTGAACGGCTGTGCATTATTGGCGGTGAACGCCTCGATGCAGTGACATAGCATGTCGCAACCGTTGGCGGCGATCACGCTGCTCGGCATCGTGCGCATCAGGTCGGGATCAACGATGGACGCGGTGGCCACAAGCGCCGGGCTGCGCAACGACTTCTTGTCGCCGTTGTCCGGGTTGGTCATGACCGCGAAGCCGTTGGCCTCGGATCCGGTGCCGAAGGTGGTCGGCACGAGGATGAGCGGCAGGGCCTTGTCGGAGGTACGCTCGCCATAGATGTACTCGCTGACGCCACCCTCGTTTTCGGCCATGAACGCAATGCCCTTGGCCGCATCCATGGTGCTGCCGCCGCCCAGACCGATCACGACATCGACCTGCCGGTCCTTGGCGAGTCGGGCACCCTCCTCGACCGTGGTGGTCAGCGGGTTCGGAGTGACCTTGTCGAAGAGCACCGTGGTCAGGCCCGCTTCTTCGAGCAGGCCGCTGATCTTGTCGTAGGTGCCGCTGTTCTTCACGGAATGGCCGCCGGTGACGATCATTGCGGTGGTACCGTGCGCGGAGGCGATCGTACCGACCTCACGTACCTTGCCCTTGCCGAACACCAGATTGACCGGCAGGAAGTAGCCGAAACCGTTCGCCCACTCGTCGGGGGCGCTGGCTTCGGACGCTGCGAGGTTGATGACCGCGGAGGATTCGGAAACCGTCTTTTCCTGTTCGTCGCCGTTATCGAGTTCGCTGACGTACAGCTGCGCATAATAGCCGAACTTGTCCTTGTAGACCATCTTGCTGAAGATGAAGAACACGACGCCGAGCGCGGACCAGCCGGCGACCATGAGCCATTCCTGCGGAGCCAGGGTCACACCGGTGCCCGGAAGGATGTACAGCATGATCATGATGCCGGACATCAGCACGGCCATGGTGCCGATGAGCTTCCAATGCTTCACCCGATACGGGCGAACCATGTCCGGTTCCTTCACATGCAGGATGATGAAGGACAGCGATACCATGCAGTATGCGAGGATGCATCCGAAGTTGCCTGCGTCCACGACCCACACGAGCATCTTACGTCCGGCGAACGGTGCGAGCACGCTCAGGATGCCGACGACGATGATGGCGACGTACGGGGTCTTGGCCTTGGAATGCAGCTTGGTGAAGAAACGCGGGATCATATAGGACTCGGCCATGGAGTACATGGCGCGGCTGCCGCCGATCATGAACGAGTTCCAGCTGGTGAGGATGCCGCACATGCCGGCGAGAATCAGCACCTTCGCCATGATGTTGCTGTGGAAGGCCGCGGCCATGGCGTCGGCGGTGACCAAGCCGGTGCCATTGGCGGAGGCGGCGATCTGATCGCCGGTCATCACGTAGCCCACGGAGAAAATCACCAACGCATAGAAGCTGATGCCCAAAACGATGGAGAGGATGAGGATCTTGCCGATCTTCTTAAGCGGCACGTTGATCTCTTCGGCGGCCTGTGGAATCACGTCAAAGCCGATGAAGAAGAACGGGCTGACGGCGGCGACCTTGACGATGGTGGCCATCATGCCGCCCATGCCCGAGCCTTCGAACATCTGGTCCTGCAGGTTGGAGGCATCTCCGGTGATCACGGATGCCGCGATCAGCAGGATGCCGGCGGCGCCGATGCACAGGGTCAGAATGTTCTGCAGCTTGGCCGCGATCTGCGCACCCATGATATTGATGACGGTGATGAAGACGGCGAACAGCACGGCGGTGCCCAGCCATGTGGCGTAGATGTCGAATCCTGCGACGGAGTATAGGTACCCCTGCAGGAAGTCCGGCCACACATACGTGATGATGGTCGGCAAGGCGCACGCCTCGAAGCAGACGACGCTCACGTAACCGAGTACGATGGCCCAGGTACAGACGAATGAGCCGATCGGCCCCATGGCACGCATGCTGAACACATGCTCACCGCCGCATTCAGGCATTGCCGGCGTCAGCTCGGCATAGGTCATGCCGATGAAAAAGATCATCACGCCGCCGAGGATGAAGCCGAGCATGGCGCCGATCACGCCTGCCGTACCGATCCAGTCGCCGGTGGAGACCACCCATCCCCAGCCGATCATCGCGCCGAAGGCGATCATCAGGATGTCAAGGGAACTGAATGACTTTTTGAATTCCGAAGTTTTTTTAGTTGGCGTTTCCATCGAAAGTTCCTTCCTCACGTAAGCTCTGCGATGGCGATTCACAAAAGCGGAAAGAGGCCGCGCTCCCCTCGAGTTACGGCCCCTGTGTCCGGTTATTCGTTCAGCATTTCGACGAGCATGAGCAGATACTGGCAGGTCTTCTCCCAGCCGAGCAGGCTGCTGTTGATCAGCAGGTCGCGCTGGCTCCGGTCACCACGATTGGTGCCGGTGATGTACTGATGCCTGCTGCGGTTCTTCTCGTCGTTGTAGCTGACGATCTCGCGCGCCTTCTTCTCGCTCACGGATTGGTTTTCCATGATCGCGCGGATGCGGTCCTCCTCCGGCGCATAGATGAAGATGTTGATCAGATCGTCCCTATCCTGCAGCAGATAGTTGGCGCTGCGGCCGATGATGACGCAGGATGATTGATCGGCCATCTTGTGCATGGCTTGGTATTGCAGGGAGATGACCTTGTTCGTCAGGTTCGCGTAACGCGGACCGAGTGTCGTCTCGAAGGTATAGGGGACGTTCGTTCCCTTATCGGCCTTTTCCACGAGCTCCTTGTCCACGTCCAGATCGTTGATGATCTTATCGACGAGGTCACGATCGTAATATTCGATGCCGAGCGCCTTGGCGAGCATCTTTCCGATTTCCGGACCACCGGCGCCGTATTCGCAGCCGATGGTGATGACCATGTGCTTCATACTGCTCCTCCTTTCATAGGTATGTTCACGATTCGGGAACCAACGGGCCGATCACTCAGACAGGGCCTCGATGGTTTCCGCGATGATGGAGGTCGCCTTGTCGGCATCCTCCTCGGTGATGATCAGCGGCGGGACCATGCGGATGACGTCCTTGCCGATGGCCGTGATGAGCAGTTTGCGGTCGAGACAGCCATGCTTGACGTCCACGGCATTGATGGTGCCGTCGAATTCGACGCCGACGAACAGACCCTGGCCACGGGCCTCCTTGACGTGCGGCAGCTTGGACAGCTTATCGATGAAGTAGGCACCGACCTTCTTGGCGTTGCCCGGCAGGTCACGATCGATGATTTCGGTGACTGCGGCAAGCGAGGCTGCGCAGCAGACCGGGTGACCGCCGAAAGTGGTGCCGTGAGAGCCCATGGTGAAGGCCTTGGCCACCTCTTGCGTGGCGCAGATCGCACCGATCGGCATGCCGCCGCCCATGGCCTTGGCCATGGAGACGATGTCCGGCTTGATGCCATAGTTCATGTACGACATGAGCGCACCGGTACGGCCCCAACCGGACTGCACCTCATCAAGCAGCAGCAGAATGCCCTTCTCATCGCAGAACTCGCGCAGTCCCTGCAGGAATTCCTTGGTCGCCGGATGCACGCCGCCTTCGCCTTGGACCGGCTCGACCATGATGCCGATAGTGTTCTCGTTACAGGCCGCCTTGAAGGCTTCAAGGTCGTTGAACGGAGCATAGGAGAAGCCGTCGGTCATCGGGCCGAAACCGACCTGACAGGCGTTGTCCGGCTGACCGGTCGCGGACATGGCGCCGAAGGTGCGGCCGTGGAAGGATTCACGGGCGGTGACGATATGATACTTGTTCGGGCCGTACTTCTCGACGCCGTACTTACGTGCCATCTTGATCATGGCCTCATTGGATTCGGTGCCGGAGTTCTGGTAGAAGATCTTGTCCATGCCGATGGCCTTGCAGATCTTTTCGGCGAGCAGCACCTGCGGCACGGTGTACGGATAGTTGAAGGTCTGCATCAGGGTGGCGGCTTGGTCCTGCACCGCCTTGACGACCTTTTCATTGCAGTTGCCGACGGAGTTGACGGCGATGCCCGCGTAGAAGTCGAGATACGGGGTGTCGTTCTCGTCATACATATAGACGCCCTTGGCGTGGTCTGCAAGGAAATCGAAACGCTCGTAGGTTTCGATCATATAGGTGTCGACCTTGCTCTTGATGTCTTCGAATGTCAATCCGGTGTCCTGCAGCCTCATGATGCGACTCTCCTTGTTTCTTGTGACGAAAGGTCTTGAAACGGCCTGCCCGGTCGTCTCTTCCGGCCGGAACTGGGACTCATTATGTTTCCTCTCGAAACCGTTTCTCCAGTCATCCAAGCCCAAATTTGGTTGTGCTTGAGCACAATCGATTTGTCGTAACATACGTACGACGCTGAAGAACGGATGAACGATCGGTAAAGAACGGTAATATGGGGCCGATATGATGGTGCTTGGCCGCAGCCATGCGAACGCGATGTCCACGACATCTCGAAACACACTGTAAAAGCTATATTTCGCGGAGATTACACATGACTTTGGAATTATGGGAGCTGATTGAAGGGTGTCCGGACGTCCCTCTTCATCCGGCCGCCGGCGAAGACTGACTCGGTCACCACGTCACTTGGGTACATGTGCTGGAGTCCACTCAGATGATCGATTACCTGGCCGGCGACGAACTGATCCTCGTCACCGGCATCGCCTTGCAGGAGGATGGGGCTCTGCTTAAACACGTCAAGTCCCTGTACGAGCATCGCGCGGCGGGCATCGCCCTCGACATCGGGCATTTCTTTATGGAGCCGCCCGAGGATGTGGTGCTCTTTTGCGAAGAGCACGGCTTCCCACTGTTCACCATTCCGAAAAGCGCGCCGTTCGAAAACATCGCCCGCCCGCTGTGCCGCCGCCTCATCGAGGAGGAGACGAAGGAACGCATGGTGAGCGCCGCGTTCCAGAACGCCATCTCCTTCCCCGACCAGCAGGAACTGTATACGGCGACGCTTTCGGAATTCCATTTCGAAATCGAATGGCGTTATGCCGTGGCAATCGTGCAGGTCGAGAACTATGCGGGCGACCCGTATGTGCGACTGAACCTCATCGCCGCGGAAATCAGGAGATACCTGCACAGGGACGTACGTTTCAGCACCGTATTCAGCGCCTGGAAACAGATTATCGTCGTCATGCACTGCGACGAACCGCAACAGCTGCGTAACTGGGGGCGCGGCATACTGACGATCGTCGAGCACGCGCTGCGCCGGCAGGAGACCGCCTCCATCGGCGTGGGAAAACTTACCAAAAGCATACGCTGCGTCAGCAAAAGCCACCGTCAGGCGGCCTCCATCCTGAAGCTGCAATCGCGGAAAAAGCTGGAGGACCGCATCAATTTCTTCGACGACCTCGGCGCATACCGGGTATTGCTCGGCATCGAGGATCCGGAAATCTCACGGGAATACCACACGCAGATTCTGGGGCCGCTGATCGAATACGACAAGGAATCCGACTCCGACCTGCTGGACGTACTGCGGTGCTATCTCAATCACAACGGCAGCGTGAAAGAGACCGCCGACGAGCTGTTCGTACATCGCAACACGGTGAATTACAAAATCTCCAAGGCCGCGGAAATCCTGTGCATGGACCTGTCCAAGCTTGACAGCAGGCTGCAGCTGTTGCTCGCCTTCATGCTGATGGACATGATGTAGGGTCAGCCATTCACTCTACGATATGCATCCGCCCCTCCCGCCGCATCATTCGACGATCATATAGCCGCAGGCGACGGCAATGACCGGAACGATGACGGACGCCACGAAGTATCCGACGAACGCCGCTATCCTACCGCCGCGCAGCAAGGTGACGGTTTCGTTCATCATGGTTGAGAAGGTCGAGAATCCACCGAGGAAACCGGTGGCGAGCAGCAGACGGGCAGCCTGAGGCACGACGGAACGCGTATACAGGCCGGCGACGATTCCCGCCAGAAAACCGGCTATCACATTGATGACGAATGTGGACATCGGGAATGCCCTATGCCAGCACGCCTTGATATACGAATCACAGACATAACGCGCGGAAGCGCCGAGTCCACCACACAGGCACACCAGAATCGGCAGGAATGCATTCACTTCATGCCCCCTTCCTCGTATTCGCGATATGCGAACCGGTACGGGAGCCCGCATAGGCGAACGCAAATCCGGCAAGGAACGTCACGACGCAGTAGATGGCGGCGCCAGGAGTATCTCCCCCATGCAGCAACGTAAACTGTTCCAAGGCGAGCGTCGACATGGTGGAGAGCCCGCCGCACAGGCCCATGCCGAAACCACGGTTCACGTATTCCTTGGCATTGCCCGTAAGACGCGCGGAACCGCCCAACCATGCGGATAACGTCGCATAGGCGAAGCAGGCGATCATGTTCGCCGTGAACGTGCCGAAGTGAAACGCCCCGTAATCGGCGATGAACGAGCATGCATACCGCAGGCCGGTGCCGATGCATCCGCCGACGAACACCACGCCCATCAGATCCCATCGAATGATGTGTTGTCGTGACATGCCCGCCAGTATAGTCACTTCCACGACCGGGATTCAGCCCTTGTGAACATGCAGGTCAGGCACAGGGAAACGGGACGGTGCCTCCTGCTTGTCATCGACATTTTCGACACTGGTCTGGTTGCGGCGCGCGGCATTGCGCAGCATGGTTTCGTCGAACGTATCCAGCCAGTGCAATTCAGCTTCGGTGGCGAAGATATGATGATCCAGCACTAGGCGCGCCGCAATGTTATCGGCGTCGGTGAGTCGTTTGGCGCGGGTGACGTCATGCAACAGCCGCTGCAGGCAGATACGTTGCCGTTCGATCAACTGATCAAGATCGACCCCCGGCGTGACTGCGGCAAAGGCGAGTTTCATGACCAGCTCATCCCTGCCACGCTGTTCCAGCGTGACCGGTGTCAACCACCATTGCTCAGCTTCCCGACGTCCATCGTCTGTCAGTTTCCACACCACGGCCTCATTGTGTCGTTTCGGCTCCTCCTCGATCAACCCATCCCGATGCAACCGTTGCAGGGTGGTCGAGATCTGCCCCATGTTCAATGGCCAGATCCTTGATGTGGCGCGTTCGAATCCCTGCTTGAGTTGATATGCGGTGGATGGGCTCTGTTCAAGCAACGCCAGCAATGCCTCTCGTATGGCCATATCGTCCTCCTGTTCCCTTTAATCGATGGTACGTCGCGTCAGATTGCGGGGAGGACTGGTTACCAGCCAGGCCGATAGTGATCCCGCCGCAATGACCGTTATGGCAAGCGCAATCTGCAGTTGCCAGCAAGGTACGGTTTCCAGCCATGCACCGTCGATGCCGATACGCCGGTACCACGCAATGTGGTAGCAGCCAAGGGCGAGGCCGGCAATCATGCCTAGCGGCACCCCCGGCAGCAGTATCGTCATCGCCTGCACAAGACCGAGGCGACGTAAAAATCCCGGTGAGGCTCCCACCGCATGCATGGTGGTCATGTCACGGATGGTCTGGGTTCGGGACAATAGCAGCGACACCACCGTGGCCGTCAGGGCAAGCAGGCCAAGCGCCACGATGGGAGCAAGCGTGATTTTCGCACCATCGGCATCCGTCGCCCACTCGTATTGGTACCGTTGACTGGTCATGTTCACCAATGGCATGTCGCTCGTCGCCTTGCGCAACCGCTCGATGGCACTCCATCCATGCACATGGTCCAATGCGGCGATGTCGCCCACATAGCGCAAATTGACGATGCCGAGCTCACGTGCCGTACGCTCGCTCATGGCCAGCGGGTAAAAGCCCTTCATCCATGTCGCCTTGCGGACGGATTGCCTTACGACATGTTCCGAACCGCTGTTCCCGTCATCATCAAGGGTGCGGTGGCTCACCTGCAGGGTGACCGTACCGTCCTCTCGTAATGCCGCCGCATTGCCGACGACCACACCGCCTTCCTCCAAGGTGCGTGCGGCCTGCTCGGCATTCGGGAAACCCGTCATGCGCATCGCATCGGCAGACATGATGATCACGCTGGGATCCATGTTGATCATGGAAAGGCCTGTGTATCCGACCGCCTCGTACGATTTGGACCAGTTCACGCAGTATGGCGTACCGTTCGGGTCGAAGGCGGATGCCATATCCTGCCCATACTGCTGCCGTTCGTTCACCTCGCAATGCAGTTCGGTGGCGAGAAGCGCCTTGACGGTAGGGTATTGTGCGTAGATGTCGTCGTATGCCTTGCCCGTCAGGTTCATCGTGGATTCCGCATCCGGCTGAGCCAAGGCATAGATCGGCTGGTGGTCTTTGAACGATGCGGTATCACCCAGCTTACGTATGCCGTCGGCAACCACCATGCGATCGGTATCGTCGTTCACCGGCACCTCCGCGGACAGAATCACATGGGATTGACCGTGCACAAGTTCCATGCTCCTATCGTTGGCCAGAGTCGAGCCGATCAGCACCATGGCATAGGAGGCCAATGCCATGGTCAGCACGACCGCGATGGTGGCAGGTACGAACCTGCGATGGTGTTCCGCCGAATCACGCAAACCCGTTCGCATGGACAAGGGCAGACTTCGACCGACCGCACCATATATGACGATAAGGCCTTTCACCAGCCGCACCAGGCCAATCATGGCCAGCACGATGGCGGCGACCAACAGCACCAGGGATGTTCCTGAGCCTTCCGGCAACACTCCCGGCGAAGAAACATCCGAAACCTTCACCCGCATGCTCGTCACGGCGCATCCGCAGGCCGCCAGCATAAGCATGGGTCCCGATATCAGCGCAATCTTTCCGGCACCTTTTCCTGCATAACGCTCACGTTCCAGCCCATCGGGCCGGTCCCGCAGCGCATCGACCACATTCATACGTCCTGCACGGCGTGCCGGCATCCATGTGGCGAAGGCTCCGATCAACGTGGACGTCATGACGACCAGCGGGAACAGCCCCCATGGAATCACCTGCGGGATCTCATGAACGTCGACATGTATGACGGAGGGAGCCATCACATATATTCCTCCGATACCGGCCAGCATGCCAATGACACCACCGGCGAATCCCGAACAGACGCCTTGCAGTCCGAACATGTTCCGTACATCGCGTGGCCCGGCACCGCAGGCTGAGGCGAGACCCATCGTGCGACGTGATTGATCGACCGATATCGAGAATGCCGGCGTAACCAGGCATAGCACGAGCGCGACGCCCATGGCCACGGCGACTATGAATCCCACGGCGTACTGCAGTAGCGCCTGGCTATCGATACGCGAGGGATATCGCTCGGAAGCATTCGGGTACCCATCGGTAAGCACATGCCGTGATACCGCCACCGTCTGAAGCAGATTCATCTTCTTGACCTGCCGCCAGGTGATTGGCTTATCGCCGACCACGAGGTAATGTCTGTCCACTCCGGCACCACCGTCGTGGGCGACCATGCCGGACATCCATCCGTCCCGGGCCCAGGCTTTGGAGATGGCGTCATCGGCAACGATGCCACTGATGCGCCAGGCACGCTGTGAATTCTGTATGACTGCGGCTATGCGGCCATTGGTGCTATACGATCCTTGAAAAGGCGGGGCTATCAGTGTAATCGTATCGCCGATGTCGGCTCCGATCCGCGAAGCCAGTCCACTGGTGACGACGATTTCATCGGCATTGCTCGGAACCGTTCCTTCGCTCAGCTTCGGCAGCAGCATACCGAGCGCTTCCGCGCCGGCCTCGCATAGCCGTGCGGTGCCCGTGCCGGATTGTGCCAGGGTGCCGCCGATCGACGAATTCTTCGCCGACTCGACCTGCCCCGGCTGCAGGCCGGTTGCCGTGGCGGCTATGAGCTGTTCGGAATCCCAATACGGCAGCAGCTTGTCCGAGGACGGCACAATACGTTTGAGCTCGTCTTCGCTCGCCGGTTGCTGAGTAATCTCATCCATCCAGATGGACGCTCCCTCAGGGGGTTGTTCGAACGGATTCCCGTCGCGCTTTACCGCGGTTGCGGTGATCACGGCTTGAGCGCCTTCCGGTATGCTTCGCACTGCCCGCTCCCGCATGGGCGGAGCACCCGTCATCAATGTGGCGCCGACGATCAACGCCATCATAGGCAAGGCGATAAGCAGCGTGGAGAACGTCGTCCGAGCACGATGACGGCACATATCACGCCAGGCAAGTCGCAGCACGGATCGAAGGGCGAAGATACGGGCCATGTCTATCGCCCCGATTCCACGGCATCATCGGACTCAAGCATGGCATCGAAATCCGTGGGTCCGGTCTCATCCACGATTCTTCCGTCTCGGATGAACACCGTGCGATCGGACCAAGCGGCATAGCGTGGCTCATGGGTGACCATGAGCACGGCGGCACCGGCGTCGGCACGTGCACGCAGCACTTCGAGAATCTTCAATCCGGTATGGGAGTCCAAAGCCCCGGTCGGCTCGTCGGCCAGCAGAAGCCGCCGTGGACCGACCAAGGCACGGGCGATGGCCACGCGCTGAGCCTGACCGCCCGACATATCCTCCGGCCTGCGGTCGGCGAGATCTTCAACGCCCGCTTCGCGCAATGCCTCCATTGCAGCATCATGAGCCTTCCTCGGCGCCCATCCATCCAGCTCAAGCGGAAACGACACGTTCTCCACTGCACTAAGCGACGGCAGAAGATTGTAATCCTGAAAGACATAGCCGATCAGTCGCCGCCGCAACATGGCCCGCTGCGCCGCATCGAGTTTCGTCAGATCGACGCCGTCGACGAACACGCGCCCTTCCGTAGGCAGGTCGAGCCCGCCGGCGAGATTGAGCAACGTCGATTTTCCCGAGCCCGATGGCCCCATGATGGCAACGAATTCTCCGGCATGCGAGGTGAGATCCGCATGCTCCAGCGACACCACCTTGCTGGCACCCGCTTCATGGACTCGTGACACATCGGCAAATCGCAATACCGGTGCATCTTCGGCATTCGTTCCAAAGCCAGCCATGTCATCCCCTTCCCATGTAGTTACTGAGTAACCTTATCCATAATGTTACTCAGTAACCATCCTGAGAAACGCCGAAGACGATGCGCCGCCATATCCGTGGAGACCGTTCAGGATGATTTCGCCTTGTGCGAAACATGCCTTCCCGAACGGCCTCCACGATGTCAGGGATTACGGTCGAACATGCGGCCAAACGGTCAGTCGAGACGCTCGTATGCCACGGCGTCGACCGGTTCGAGCCACTCGTTGCTCATGGCGGAAGGGTCACCGGCAGGCACCATGAATGCGAGGTGCGAGAACGCCTCACCCGGAGCGGCGCCGTGCCAGTGCTTAGTATCGGCCGGAATGCACACGGCCTGACCCGCCTTGAGCCCCTTCGGCTCCTGCCCGTCGATCTGGTAATAGCCACGTCCGCCTACTGCGATGAGCACCTGCGCGCCACCATGATGGATATGCCAATGATTGCGGCATCCAGGCTCGAAGGTTACGTTGTGGATGGCGATTTCCGGGGCATCAAGCACCGGCGCCAGATAACTTTGTCCAACGAAATACTGTGCGAAACCATCATTCGGATCGCCCATCGGAAATGCACTTGGATTGTTCATACCCCGTATTCAACGCCCATGCAAAAAGAATATCCAATGAGTGTCCGACATGTTCTTCCATAGTTTTTTGCATGGAAACCGATGATAAGCAGGGTATTGGTTTCCTCCGGTCGAACATGATAGCTTCGAATCATACCGTTTCGATCATAAGCAAAGGAGCACGATATGGTAGACATGCGATACGCGCCTCTGGGATGGTCCGGCATTCAGGTCTCCAAGGTCTGCCTCGGCGGTATGAGCTTCGGCGAGGCATCCCCGGATTTCCACCAGTGGACCATCGACCAGGATACCACCGAACGCGTCATCGGCCATGCCATCGACAGCGGCGTCAATTTCATCGACACCGCCAACTGCTATGCGTTCGGCACCTCCGAAACGTACATCGGCCGTGCGCTCAAACGTCTGGGCATCAGTCGCGACAGAGTGGTTTTGGCCAGCAAAGTGTATTTCAACGAAGGGCATCTATCGCAAGAGGCCATCAATCATGAAATCGACGGCACCCTCAAGCGACTTGGCACCGACTATCTGGACCTGTACATCATTCATCGATTCGACTATGGCACACCCATCGAGGAGACCATGGAGGCGCTGGACGCACTCGTCAAAGCCGGCAAGGTACGTGCGCTCGGCGCCAGCGAGATGTACGCCTACCAATTCCACAACATGCAGGTTACGGCGGAAGCGAATGGCTGGACGAAGTTCACCAGCATGCAGTGCCACTACAATCTGCTCTACCGCGAGGACGAACGCGAGATGATTCCGGTCTGCCGCCAGTACGGCGTAGCCCTGACCCCATACTCCCCCATGGCTTCCGGCCACTTGGCAAGACCGAAATGGAATTCGGATTCCAAAAGAAGCATCACGGACAATACGATGCGCAGCAAATATGATCGGGGCATGGAGCAGGATCTGCCGATTATCAGGCGGGTCCACGAAGTCGCCGAGCGCATCGGCGTGCCGATGGCCCGCGTCGCCCTGGCCTGGCATTGGGTCAAAGGCGTGACCGCACCGATTGTCGGCTGCTCGAAACCGGAACGCGTGGATGACGCCATCGCCGCACTTGACCTGCAACTCACCGCCGAGGACATCGACTACATCGAGGAACCATATACCGCACACGAATTGGTGGGCCCTCTGGCCCGCCCCGGCGAGCGCGCCTTGGCCGGCACCCTCGCACCGAAGCGCAGGTAGACCCGTCTTCGTTTTCCGGGCCTTTATTTCGCCTCAAGTACGCCTCGGCGCCTGAGCCATGCGTAGAAGCCGAGGCAGATGAACACGGACAGGAGCGAGCCGGCCGGCGCTGCGATACCCATCGGGAACAAGGTGTGCGGGAACATCTTCGACGCCAGGTATGAACCGGGCACGCGCACCAACGTGATGGCGATGATGTTGTGGATGAATCCGATATACGAACGTCCGCAGGCGGCGAAAAAACCGGAGAAACAGAAATGCACGCCGGCGAAGATCGCGTCGACGATGTAGCTGCGAATGTACTGGACGCCCAGCACGATCACGGTGGCATCGGCGGTGAACAGACCAATGATGAAGCTTGCGGTCAATTCCACGACGACGGAGATGGCGATGCCATACGCCACGGTGATCGCCGTGGCGTATTTGAGCGTTCGTATTGCACGTTCCGGTTTGCCTGCGCCGATGTTCTGCGCGGATATCGCCGAAACGGTGGCAAGCATGGAGGATGGTACGAGGAACAGCATGCTGATCACCTTTTCGACCACGCCGACGGCCGCGGCATCATTGAGACCGCGATAATTGGCGATGACGGTGATGATGATGAACGCGACCTGGATGCAGCCGTCCTGCACCGCGGTCGGCACGCCGATTTTGAGAATGCCGCCAAGCACATCGCGCCGCGGACGCAGATTCGCCGCATGCAGGCGTATGCCCGTTCGCTTGTGCCGGATGGCGGCGAACGCCACGATCACGCTGATGGTCTGCGCGAGTGTGGTGCCGAGCGCCGCACCGGACGGTCCAAGCCGGAAATGGCCCATGAACAGATAGTCAAGCGCGATGTTGCAGACGCAGGCCACCGCGATGAAGTACATGGGGCTTTTCGAGTCGCCCAGACCACGGAAAATCGAACTGATAATGTTGTAGGCGACGATGAACGGAATGCCGATGAAGCAGATTGCCAGGTATTGCGTGGTGCCGCAGACCGCTTCGGCGGGAGTGCCGATAAGCGTGACTATGCCCTGCACGTTGAGCAGCAGCATGGCGGTGAGCACAAGCGCGACGCCAGCAAATAACGTGATGGTGTTGCCGATGGCCTCGGCGGCATCGTCAAGTCGGTTCGCACCTACCGTCCGACCGATGGTCACGGTGGCGCCCATGGCGAGCCCGACGATGACGACGGTGAGCATGTAGAGCACCTGACTGCCATTCGCAACGGCGGTGATGCCATCCACGCCGATGAACTGTCCCGCAATGAACAGGTCGGCCATGCCGTACAACGTCTGCAGAAAATACGACAGCAGGTACGGCAAGGCGAACGTGACGATGGTTTTGAACACGCTGCCGCTGGTCAGATTCTTCTCCATATACCCCTCTTGACCGTCATGGTTTCCAGCAGTCAGACTAACCCCTTCAACAGTCATGCAGTCAATTCGGGCGCCCCTGCATGCCCACTATGTGACACATATTCTCAGCGGCACAGCATGCGGAAATCGCTACGACGCGGCTGATTTCCGCATCTACTCCGCACTGCCTCGTTCGATGATGTGAAAATCGACCGTCACCGATCGCGGCTCGATAATCACTTCCGAATCGGACTCGATCCTGCCGAACAACATATCCAGACTTGCCGCCGCCATATCCTGCGGGCTGACGGACACACTGGTCAATCCGGGGTTAGTGTAGGCGCCATCCTCCAGACCATCGAAGCCGATGACGGCGACATCGTCCGGCACGCTGAGGCCGCATTCGACAAGTGCGCGCATGGCACCGATGGCGATTGGATCCGTGGCGCAGAACACCGCGTCGAAGTCATTGCGCTCACCGAGTACGCGAAGCATGGTTTCGTATCCGGCTTGCCGGTTCCATGCACATGGAATCACATTCTTCGCAAGATTACAGTCCAGCGAGAGTTCGTCCAGCGCCTCGATTGAGCCCTGCAATCGCAACGCCGCGGAGTTCGGCGCCGTCTCAAGCCGCTCGAGCCCGTTGGGCCACAAGCCGAGAAGAAGGATCCGCGAGCGCCCATGCGCATGCAGATGCCGGATGGCTGCCGCGGATCCTTCGAAGCATGGCGTGAACACACAGTCAACGCTTCCCCGAAGTCCGAATCCGTCGATGACCACCAGCGGATGGGTCTTGCCGAATTCGACGATCGGCGCATCCGTGCCACTCGGCCAGCAGATGATGGTACCGTCACACACCTGCATGGCCGCACTGGATAGCATACGTTTTTCGAAGTCGCTGGAGAAGCGGGTTTGCTGCAGTACGGTCTGATAGTCATGACGCTGCGCGATGTCGGAGACGCATGCGGCCAGCTCGGCCGGAAAGATCAGATCGAAATCGGAGATGGTGACGCCGATGATGTGGCTTTTGCCGGAACTCAGTTGTCGTGCCGCCAGATTCGGTCGGTAGCCGAGTTGCGCCGCGGCCGCCCGCACGCGTGCCGCGGTTTCAGGTTTGACAATCGCCTTGCCGCGCATCGCGTTGGAGGCCGTCATGCGGGAGACCCCGGCAAGGCGGGCCACATCATCCAAAGTAGTCATGGTCAGATCATACCGTTCAGCCCATGATCGGCGCCGTTGCGCGCGAATACCGGAATCACATCGAGCGGCGCTTCGACGGTGACGGTCCGCCCACCTTCGTGGCTGTTGCCGTCGTGCAGGTTCATCCAAGTCGTTTCCGGTCCACCCGGCAAATACACTTTACGCGAGCGCACACCGGATTCGGTGACGGGCGCTATCAGGAGATCCGGCCCGAACAGGTATTCGTCGGCGATGTTTGCGGCCTCGTCGTCACCTGGAAAATCGAAGAACAGACCACGCACAAGCGGCTGGCCGCTCTCATGCGCCGCCGCAAACAACTGGCGCGTGTAGGGACGCATGGCCTCGCGCAGGTTGATGTACTTGACCATCAGCCTTTCGATGTCTTCGCCATAGCTCCACGGTTCGTTATCGGCACCGGTGGTGATGTGGTCGATGGGATTGCCGATACGGTCGACGGTCGGCCTGCCTTCGATTTTGGTGTAGGGCACGCGATTGCCGTGGTTTCGCATGACTGGCGAGAAACAGGAGAATTCGCACCAGCGTGCGTACAGCTCCTTGAATTCCTCGTCGTCCAGACCGCCGTAGTTGAAGCCGCCCATGTCGGTGGTGAACCATGGAATGCCGGCCGCGCCCATGTGGATCGCACAGGTGATCTGCGCCTTCAGGTCCTCGAAGGTGGAGTGCACGTCACCCGACCAGATGAGTGATCCGTAACGCTGCGAGCCCGCCCATCCGGCACGCGTGAGGTTCACGATGTCGCCCTCGCGGCCGATGGAACGCTGTCCGTCGTAGAAGGTCTTGTTGTACAGTTGCGGATACACGTTGCCGACCTTGCCCACCGGTCCGATGTGATATAGGTAGTGCGCGTAATCATAGTCACCGCCCCACTCCGGTTCGGCCTCGTCAAGCCAGAAGGCGTCGACGCCGAGATCGGTATAGTTCTTACGGCACAATTCCCATACGAAGTCACGTGCCGCCGGATTGGTGGCGTCGAAGAACTGGTTATCACGCGGCCACCACATGCCCACGTCTTTGCCTTGGCGGGTTTTGGCGAGGTAGTTGTGGTGTCGCATCTCGTCGTAGTTCTCGGATTGCAGGTCGATCTGCGGCCAGATGGAGACCATGAGTCTGATGCCCATTTCGTGCAGCTCGTCGGCCATGGCCTTCGGATCGGGCCAGAATTCCTCGTCGAAGCGGAAGTCGCCCATAAGCGGCCAATGGAAGAAGTCGATGACGATCAGATCGATCGGAATGCGCTTCTTCCTGAAGGTACGCGCCACGTTCAGCAGTTCCTCCTGATTCCAGTAACGCAATTTGCATTGCCAGAAACCGAGACCCCATTCGGGCATGACAGGAGCATGCCCGGTGGCGTCGGCATACTGGTTTTCAATCTGCGCATTGGTGCCGACAGTGATCCAATAGTCGATCTGGTCCGCGACTCCCGCCTTCCATTCGGTGCGGTTGTTGCCGAAGGTCACGGAACCGACCGCCGGATTGTGCCACAGGAATCCGTACCCTTTGCTGGAAATCATAAACGGGATGGACACTTGGGAGTTGCGATGCGCCAGTTCCAAAGTGGAGCCTTTGAGGTCCATGACCGGCTGCTGGTATTCGCCCATGCCGTAGATATGTTCACCCGCGTTCGCTTCGAACATGACGGTGGGCGATTCCGCCCCGTCCATACGCGGATTGTGCGCGCGTGCACGCAGACGCAATGCACCGCCAT
Source organism: Bifidobacterium sp. MSTE12 (assembly GCF_000513015.1). Taxonomy (NCBI): domain Bacteria; kingdom Bacillati; phylum Actinomycetota; class Actinomycetes; order Bifidobacteriales; family Bifidobacteriaceae; genus Bifidobacterium; species Bifidobacterium sp. MSTE12. The sequence continues at coordinate 55,631 of NZ_AZYA01000003.1, forward strand.
CAGTGCATTCGCGTAGCAGACTCTCACCGGTTTCGGTGTTGAGGAACGCTAATCGGCAGATGCTGACATCCGCAGACTGTTCATATTGTTCGGCCCGTACCGTTATGAGTCCGTTCGTCAATTCCGCTCGATTGCCATCGATGGCGATCTTCACTTCTTGCGGGTCGGCCTTCGCTTCCAGCAACGCCCAATCGGCATCGATGACAGGCTGCATGAGCCTGGAACGCACGCGCACGCTGTTCGTTCCCCACGGTTCGATACGAAGATATTCGCCGTCGCCGGTCCAGTTCAATGCGTCATCGTCGATGGTGAAAGTAACTCCGGTGTTTTCGCGTGTCATGATGTTGCTCCTTACCAGTCGCACGCACTTCATTGTCACCATAAAATTGTAGCGCTACAATTGTAGCGTTACAATTTTGCGTGTCCCATTCTTCCGCACCTCGGACAATGCCTTCGTCATCAATACCGACCGCTGGTATGTATAATTGTGCCAACATCACCGATCAATCATGTGGCAGGTGGCAGATGGCACGCAACGCACACCCCGAAGTAACACGTCAGCGCATCCTTGACGCCGCACGAACGCTGTTCGCCAGGCAGGGCTACGAGCGCACCTCCATCCAAGACATCATCAACGAACTCGGCGACCTGAGCAAGGGCGCCATCTACCACCACTTCCCCAGTAAGGCCGCCATTCTCTACGCACTTACCGAAGTCGATACCGCACGGGTCAACGCCACCCTACCGCTTGACGACGATTCCCTGAACGGACTGCAGAAGATTCAGCACTGGCTGCTTGCCAACGCCACCGACCAGGAGCACATGCTGCTCATGCGCGATGCGTTTCCCCTGCTTAACGACCCGAAGATGCTGTCCGAAAACCTCAAGTACTGGCGAACCACGAATGCCGACATGTTCCGTCAATGCATCGAAGATGGCATCACGGACGGTTCCATCACCACGCAGTATCCAAGAGAGGCGGCCGAATTACTGGCGTTGCTGTCCAACTATTGGCTCGCACCGATGTTCTATCCAGCCACTACGGACGAATTGAAACACCGCATCCGATGCCTCCTGACCATGCTCACCGCGATCGGACTGCCGCTGTTCGATCCCGATTCCCCCGAAATCGACGCCCTGGCGAAAGGGATCGCCATGCTCAACGCAAAACCGGAGCACATCGCCGAACCATAGTCGCCGCAAACGCCACTCAGCCTATCCTTCGACGCAATGCGTTTCGCCTTCTCATTGATACATACCGTCGGTCGGTATGTATCACATCCTCACCAGAAAGGTCCTCCATGTTCAGAGAAACCCGATCCCCTCTACTTACCTCTACGTTCATTGCATTGGTCGCAGGTCAAGGCATCTCGCTATTCGGCAACACCATGCTACGATTCGCCATGTCGATGTGGGTGCTGGATGCGACCGGTTCCCCGACGGCCTTCGCGACGGTACTTGCGGTTTCCGTCATCCCGACGATCATCATCGGCCCTTTTGGCGGCGTACTGTCCGATCGCATCAACCGACGCACCATGATGGTGGGGCTGGATGTATTATCCGGTATCGTCACCGTTCTCTCGCTGATCTGGATCACCCGGGTAGGCTTCAGCATCACCGTCATTGCGGGCGTGCAGATCACCTTGGCCGTTCTGGACGCTTTGGAGACGCCGACCGTACAGGCGGCGCTCCCTCAGATGTTCAAACGTTATGGCGCAGGGACCTTGCGGCAAGGCATGGCCGTCATCAATCAGGTGCAGCAGCTCAGCAATCTGATTCCCAGCTTCATAGGCGGTATCTTGTATGCATGCTTCGGCATCCGTCTCATGATGACCATTACCGCGCTCTGCTTCGCAGTGGCGGCCCTCGTCGAATGCCGCATCCATCTCGAATCCCCACGTGCCGAGTCTGACGGGGAAAAGCCGTTTTCGCCTATCGGCGACCTGAGAATCGCCTTCCTGTTCCTGATTCGCGAGCAACCGGCACTACTGAGACTGATTGCGCTGTGTGCGTGGCTGAATTTCATTCTGGTCGGTTTCAGTTCGGTGAGTTTCCCGTTCATCGTACGGAACACGCTCGGTTTCGACGCTGCCGTCTACGGCACCTGCGACGGCATCGTCGGCATTGCGGGCCTCATCGGCACGTTCGTCGCCGGGGTATGCGCAACGCGCCTACGGCCCCGGCATGCCTCTCTTTCGCTATGCATTGAAGGTCTTCTGATCCTGCCACCGGCCATCTCGTTCATGATGCCGGTCGATGCATGGACGCGACTGCTGGTACTCACCGGCTGTTTGGCGATTGGTATGGTCGCCGTTGATTTCCTGAACCTCATCACGTTTCCGACCATCCAATTCAAGACCCCGGAATCCATGACCGGCAAAGTGATGGCCTTGGTCACCTCCGTGGCCACATGCTCCCAACCACTTGGACAGATGGCATACGGCTGGCTGCACGGATGCCTGCCAGTCTGGCTGATCCTCTTGGGTTCGTCACTGGCGATTCTGCCGTTCGCCGCAATGGCGCGTCCGATGTTCGACGAGCTCGAGTCATAGCCCACAGATACAACAAGGTCCTCCCCCTAGGGGGAGGACCTTGCATGATCGGCATATGCATCCCCAAGCGGATAACGCTTCGTTATGATGCTAGTTGATCAGTTCCTTGACGGCAGCGATGACGGCCTGCAGGCTCGCCTTGGCGTCGCCGAACAGCATCTGCGTGTTGTCTTCGAAATACAACTCGTTCTGAATGCCGGCGTAACCGGTGCCACGGCCACGCTTCATGACCACCACGTTCTGCGCCTTGTCCACGTCGAGGATCGGCATGCCGGAGACCGGGGTGCCCGGCTTGCGGGCAGCCGGATTGGTCACATCGTTGGCGCCGACGACAAGGGCGACATTGGCCTGCGGGAACTGCGGATTGATGTCATCCAGATCGACGAGCTCCTCGTACGGCACGTTGGCTTCGGCGAGCAGCACGTTCATATGACCGGGCATACGGCCAGCCACCGGGTGGATGGCATAGGAGACCTCGACGCCATGGTCCTTGAGGAGGACGCCAAGATCGGCGAGCTCGCGCTGCGCCTGAGCCTGGGCCAGACCGAAGCCCGGCACGAAGATGACCTTCTCGGCATAGACCAGCTGCACGGCAAGATCATCGGCGGAGGTCTCCTTCATGGTACCCTCCGGACCTTCGCCTGCGGCGACGGAGCTGGATCCGCCGAAACCGCCGGCCAGCACGGACAGCAACGGACGGTTCATGGCCTTGGACATGGCGATGGACAAGGTCACGCCGGCCGCGCCGACGAGGGCGCCGGCCACGATCAGGGCGATGTTGTTGATGGCAAGGCCGGACATGGCCACTGCGGTACCGGTGCATGCATTGAGCACGGAGATGACGACCGGCATATCGGCGCCACCGATCGGGATGACGAAGACGAGGCCGTAGCACAGAGCGAACACGGTGGCGAGAATCGACCACAGCAGACGCTGTTCCGGCTGCACGCACAGCATTACGAAGGAGGCGACGGTCAGGATGATGAACACGACGTTCCAGACGCTCTTGCCCGGCAGGGTGAGCTTCTTGATGAACTTGATGCCCTGCAGCTTGCCGGCTGCGATAAGAGAGCCGGAGAACGTGACGGAACCGATGACGATGCCCAGACCTGCGGTGATCAGCACCACGAGGGACGGAGCGCCATCGGAGGTCAGGATGTCGTTCAACGCCACGAGCGCCGCGGCGCCACCGCCTACGGTATTGAACACGGAGACCAGCTGCGGCATGTCGGTCATCTGCACTTTCTTTGCGGAGACCACGCCGGCGACGGCACCGATGACAATGCCTACGATCAGCACGACTACGGCCACGGAGTGCTTGAATCCGTTGGAGACCTCACCCGCGAACAGCACGATGAACGCCATGACGACAGCCATGGCCATGCCGATCGCGGAGACCATGTTGCCCTTGCGAGCGGTCTTCGGGGAATTCATCAGATGCAGACCGATGACAAACATCACGGCGGCCAGCAGGTAGACGAACCATTCGACGACACCGAGCGGAGTGCTCAGCATTTCGGCCAGAGTACCCATTTATTTGGCCTCCTCTTCCTTCTTCTTGCCCTTATCGGACTTGAACATCTCCAGCATGCGGTCGGTGACCACGTAACCGCCTACGACGTTCATGGTGCCCAGCACGGCGGCCAGGAAGATGAATACCCAGGCGAGCGGACTGGTGGCATGCGCGGCGACGATGACGACGCCGGCAATGACAATGCCATGGATGGAGTTGGCGCCCGACATGAGCGGGGTGTGCAAGGTGGCAGGTACCTTGCCGATGACCTCTACGCCGATGAGCAGCGCGAGGACGAACAGCGTGATTGCAACGACGATATCCATCGTTCTTCCTTACTCTTCTTCCTTCTTGGCTTCTTCGCCGCGGCCGGCGACGACCATGGCATTGTCAAGTTCCTCATTGAGATCGATGACGAGCCTGCCATCACGTACGAAGTGCGCGAGCACGTCGGCCACATTGCGGCTCAGCAGGTTGGACGCGGTGGTGGCCACGCCACTTGCCAGGTATGGCGCACCGATGATGGTCACGCCGCCTTCGGTCACCTGGGTGCCGACGGCCGAACCCTCGACATTGCCGCCCAGATCGCTGGCGGCACAATCGACGATCACGGCACCGCGGTGCAGACCCGCCACACCGGCGCGGGTCAGCAGGACCGGAGGCTTACGTCCCGGAACCTTGGCCGTGGTGATGACGATATCGAATCCGGCGGCCTTCTGGTCGACGGCGGCCTGCTGCTGAGCCTGCTCCTCGGCGCTCAGCGCACGGGCGTAACCGCCTTCGCCCTGCCCCTTGGAGAAATCAAGACCAAGATCCAGGAATTTAGCGCCCAGCGATTCGACTTCACCCTTGGAAGCCGGACGGACGTCATACGCGGTCACGACCGCGCCAAGACGCTTGGCGGTGCCAATGGCCTGCAGTCCGGCGATGCCGGCACCCAGGACGAGTACCTTGGCCGGTCGTATGGTGCCGGCGGCGGTGGTCATCATCGGCAGGAAGGAGCCGTACGCGTCGGCGGCGACGATGGCGGCCTTGTAGCCCATCACGGAGTTCTGCGAGGTCATCTCGTCCATGGACTGAGCCGAACTCAGCTGACGCGGCAGCTTTTCCATGGCGACGCCGACCAGGCCGGCGTTGTCAAGTGCGGCCACGTAATCGGCGTCGGTGAACGATCCGAGCATGCCGATGACCCACGTGCCCCTCTTCACGCGGCTCAGCAGCTCATTGCTTGGGCGATCGACAAAACCGAGCACATCGGCGCGTGCAATCACGTCGGCGGCGGAGACGACCTGTGCCCCGGCCTTGACATAATCCGCATCAACGTAATGCGATGCGGCTCCCGCACCGGATTCGATCAGGCACGTAACGCCTGCCTTACGCAATCTTGTTACGATATCCGGTGTCAGAGCAACACGGGACTCGTGTTCGGAGGTCTCGTTGAGCACTCCGAAGGCCACGGTGGCTTCTGGTGTTTCAGCCATAGGTGCCCTTTCTTCCTCGTTAAAGAAATCTATTGAACAGATACAGCGCAACAGTGTAACGTAGGTCACACCTATCCCGGAGCGAAATTTCATCTGTCGAATATGAGGCATCTGTCGAATATGGCCCAAAACGGCGCAATCATAACACTTCCTTACGCTACCGTAAGGTGACGTGTCGCGGTTGAGGGATTATCATTCCTACACAGATACCAAGTCATATATTGTAAGTAGGGCCAAGGAGCGTTACGTGTCTGTCATCACCTCGTTAAGCAAGCAAGCCGCCAATCTCACGCAGAAGGCGTTGCGTCTGGGAGGTGATTTCGTCCATCCGGTCAGCGACGACTCCGGCAACACCCCCGATTACAACGATCCCGACACCCTCGTCTCGACCGACGACCATATCGATCTGCCCCATACCGCACAATGGGGGCAGAATTTCCTGTCAACGACCTTCCTTGACCCCGAAACGGGCCTGCTGACCACGAAAACGGAAGGCAACCCGCCGTTGGATGATGGCATGTCCATCTACGACATCTACGCGGATCGCGCCGAACGCATGGGTGACGAGCCTCTCTATACCTATAAGGAGAACGGCGAGTGGATCACCAAGACCGGCAACGAGGTCCTTGCCGAAATCCGCGAAACCGCAAAGGGTCTGCTGCACTACGGCCTGCGGAAAGGCGACGGTGTGGCGTTCATGTGCCGCACCTCATATCAGTGGGATATCTTCGACGCGGCGGTCATGGCCTGCGGCGGCGTGCTGGCGACCATCTACGATACCGATTCCGCCGAGCAAATTCGTAACATCGTAAACAATTCCGATGCCCGTCTGCTGGTTGTCGAGACCAAGGACATGCGCGACAAGGCCGACGGTGCGGAAGATGAGTGCCCGACGCTGGAGCATATCGTATGTTTCGAAAACGGTGGCCTGGATGAGATCAAGGCATACGGTTCCGTCGTAAGCGACGAGGAACTTGACGAACGCATTGATTCCGTTCACAAGACCGATCTGTGTTCCATCGTATATACTTCCGGTTCCACGGCGGCCCCCAAGGGCGTGGAGATGACGCACGAGCACTACTGCACCACCGCATTGAACCTGCCGGAATACATGCCCGACCTCTTGCGCAACAGCAGGCACACCGTGTTGCTGTTCCTGCCGCAGGCGCACTCCTTCGCACGTGCCATCAACTACATTTGCGTGGCCAGCCAGCTGCACATCTACATCGCGCAGGGCATCAAGACGCTGATCACCGACCTGCAGGTGGCCAAGCCGACCGTGATGATCGTGGTTCCGCGTGTATTGGAGAAGGTGTATAACGCCGCATCCCAGAAAGCCGGTCACGGTGCCAAGGGCGTGGCGTTCGCCGCGGCCGTGGTCGCCGCGCAGAACTATATGAAGGAAGTCAGCGCCAAGGGCAAGGCCGGAGCGTTGGCCAAGGCACGTCGAGCGGCGTTCGACCCGATGGTCTATGCCTCGCTGCGCGAAGTGCTCGGCGGCCGCGCCAAGTGGATCGTAGCCGGCGGCGCTCCGCTTGATCCGGAACTGATGGCGTTCTTCCGCGGCGCAAACGTGCCGGTATATGAGGGTTATGGTCTGACCGAGACCACCGCGCCATGCGCTTTCAATCCGGTGGGTGTACCGTACCATCAAGGCTCCGTCGGCATCGCGTTCCCCGGCTTTGAGTTGCGTATCGCCGAAGACGACGAGATTCAGGTCAGAGGCACCGCCGTGTTCCCGCGCTACCACAAGAACGAGGAGGCTTCCGAGGATTCCTTCGTCGAAGACGGCTGGTACGCCACGGGCGACCTTGGCCGCATCGATGATGATGGTTTCCTGTATATCATCGGTCGTAAGAAGGACCTGATCATCACTGCAGGCGGTAAGAACGTCTCCCCCGGCCCGATCGAAGAGGTCATTCAGCGTTGTGAGTTCGTGTCGCAGGCGTTGGTGCTTGGCGACAAGCGCCCCTTCATCTCCGCACTGATCACGCTGGATGAGGAGTCGCTTCGTCCGTGGCTGGAAAGCAAGGGGCTCAACCGCGACATGCCGCTTGAGGAAGCCGCGAACAATGCGGCGGTACGTGCTGAAGTGCAGAAGTGGGTCGACCAGGCCAACGAGGGCGTATCCCGCGCCGAATCCGTGCGTAAATTCATCATCCTACCGGAGGAGTTCACTCAGGAAAACGGTCTGATGACCGCTTCCATGAAGGTGATCCGTCCGAAGGTGATCAAGCGCTATTCCACCCTGCTCAATACGCAGATGTACACCAAGAAGAAGTGATCACTTCGTATCATGTTGTGATCGTCATGATGGAGGCCTTCGCGACATGACGATCACCCTGCAATGTCGTTCCGCCGCGAAAAACATGAAAAGAATCGCGGCGGAACGACATTGTCGTATCGCAAAATGTCGTTTCGTGCGGACCACCACCATGTTTCCCGCGCGAAACGACATTCTTCGGTAGTAGGCGACACGTTATCCGAGCGCCACGAAGCAGATCAGAAGCCCAACTTCTCGAGCTGCTTAGGATCCGACTGCCAGCCCTTGGCGACCTTGACATGCAGGTCAAGCCGGGCCTTCCGGCCGACGATGCGGTTGACCGGAGTGCGCAGCTTCTTCTTGACACGTACCAGATGCTCCGCACCCTTGCCGATAATGATCGGCTTCTGCGAATCACGCTCCACATAGATGGATACGATCACTTGCGCCTTGCCGTCATAGGCCATGCCACTCTCGTTGTCTTCCGGATACTCGATGGAATCCACGACCACGGCCAGCGAATGCGGCAACTCGTCGTCCAACTCCTCAAGGAACGCGCCACGCACCAGTTCGGCGATGGTGTCTTCCGGACGTTCCTCGGTAATCTGCTCGGCGGGGTACATCTGTGGGCCTTCCGGCATGTTCTCCACAAGCACGTTCCTGACTTCGGACAGATTGTCGTGTTTCAGCGCACTGACCGGCACGATATCGGTGAAATCAGCGAATTCGTTGATTTCGATGAGTTTGTTGATCAGCCCTTCACGAGAAAGCTCGTCGATTTTGGTGACGATGGCGATCAAAGGCACCTTCCACTTGAACGTGCCGTCATCGCGCTTCGCCGCGAATTCGGAACGCAGTCGGCTGAGGATACGCTTATCGCCGGGGCCGATCTCCTGATCTCCCGGCAGCAGGAACGCGATGGCATCCACGTCTGCCAGGGACTCGTCGACCACGTCATTGAGACGCTGGCCGAGCAGCGTACGGGGTCGATGAATGCCAGGGGTATCCACCAGCACGATCTGCGCGTTATCGGTGGTGAGAATGCCTCGGATGGCCTTACGCGTGGTTTCCGGACGGGATGACGCGATGGCGATCTGCGTGCCGATCAATGCATTGATAAGCGTGGACTTGCCCACATTCGGACGTCCGACCACGGCGACGAATCCGGAACGATATGGGACAGGCGCTGCGGAATCCGCGGAGGTGGAGGTGGAGTCGGTCATATCGTGTGGGTCAGTCATGCTTGTCCTTGGAATCCTTGTCGTTACTCGACGCCTGATCGGCAGCGTCGTTCGGTTCTTCGTTCTGGTGTTCAGTTTCGTCCACGCCCTCGACGTGCGCCGGTTCCACCACAATGGTGGACACCTTCTTACGCCGTCCGGCGGAGTTCACCGCAGTCAGTCTCAGGCCACGGGTCACCGCGGATGCGCCGACGATCGGCACGCGTCCCAACAGCTTGGTCAACAGGCCGTACACCGTGTCGACATCATCCTCATCGATGTCGATTTCGAAGATCTCCTCAAGATCGGCGATGGTGGTACGGGCCGGCATGCTCCACTTCTTCTCCCCCAGTCTTTCGGGTTCGGCATGTTGGGTGCGGTCATGTTCGTCTTCAAGCTCGCCCACGATCTGTTCGATGGTGTCTTCGATGGTGACCAAACCGGCGATGCCGCCATACTCGTCCACCACGACCGCCACATGCTGACGCGTGCGTTGCATCTGATGGAATAAATCGTCGACCGGCTTGGATTCCGGCACCAGCATCGGATCGCGTACGATCGATTCCACATCGCGGGACAGCGCAGCCGGATTGAAGGCGGTCGCCCGTACCGCATCCTTGAGATAGGCGATGCCTACCAGGTCATCGACGTCGTCGCCGATGACCGGCACCCGGGAGAAACCGGAACGGGAACAGAGTTTCAGCATGTTCTCCAATGTCTCGTCTCGTTCGACGCAGATCATATCGGTGCGAGGCACCATGATTTCGCGGGTCAGGGTTTCCGAGAGCATGAGCACATTGCGTAGCATTTCGGAAACCTCTGGATCGAAATCGTTCGCTTCGACCAAGCGGTCGATGGTTGCACGTCCCTGTTCGAGCTGGATCTTCTCCAACTCCTCATCGTCGGAAAGGTCGCCATTACGGCGCTTGGAATCCTGCTGCCCTCCGATTTTGGCGAATGGCGTCAGCATGGTCGCGACCGACACCGCATTGGCATGTTGCAGCATGATGTCCACAGGCTTGGACGCTCCCGCGCTACGCGGACGCACCAGCAACGAAATCACGGCCACGATCAACGCGAAGACGAATCCGCATAGCAGCTCGGACCACAACGGTGCATCGAACATCACCGCGATGCATGCCACTAGCACGCCGTCGAGCACATTGCAGGTGATACGAAAGAACGCGCAGGATCCTGCCGTCGCGTATCGATCGGAAACCAGTCGCTGCACCTTATGGATGCGCTTGATCTTCTTGCCCCTGATGAATGGCGAGATTTCGGAGTCCGTCTGAATCTCAAGAATGAGATTGTTCAGGCTGGCCCTGGTTACACGCGCCACCGCACCTTCGGTTGCCGCCATCGACAGCGACAGCCATACCAGCAGCAACGCCACGATAATCAGCACGGCGATGATGACGATGGTCATGCCTTCCATGGTTGTCGTTCCTCCCACTATGCCTGCATGGGCTATTTGGCGATCTGCCGGCCGGAACCATGCTCACGGTCCCATTCGGCAAGCGCATCCGATGCGCCGGCGGGTAATGTCGCCTGTGCGCCGACACCCTGCCGGAGTGCGAAAAACGTCAGTAGCAGTTGCCGTTGCAGACCGAACATCTGACGTTCCTGCTCCGGGGTCACATGATCGTATCCGAGCAGGTGCAGAATACCGTGGATGGTCAGCAGCATCATTTCCTCCATGGTACTGTGGCCGGCTGCGAGCGCCTGCTGCGCTGCGACCCATGGACAGATTACGATGTCGCCGAGCACGCCTTCCATGACGGTCCGCCCGTCTCCGGGTCGCAGTTCGTCCATGGGGAAGCTCATCACGTCGGTGGGACCTTCAAGATTCATCCAGCGCATGTGCAGCTGGGCGATCGGATCGGGATCCACGAACATGATGGTCAGGTCGGACTGCGTGCTGACACGCATCTGGTCCATCACCCAGACGCCGAGGTCCGAAAAGACCTTGCCGTCGACCTGCCAGATGGTTTCGTTCGTGACTTCAACGCTCATCGGCGTGTTCGTTCCTTTCGGTTGTTTCGATCTCGTTGCCGTGCCTGCGTCCCTGTCTGCTGTGATCTCCGGCGATGGCCGCATGCCGGTCGTAGGCCGCGACGATTTTGCCTACCAAGGCATGCCTTACCACATCTTCCGGCTGAAGGTGGGCGAAAGCGATGTCGTCGATGCCGTCCAGGATGCGTTCGATGGTGGCGAGTCCCGACTTGGGCACGGTCAGATCGACCTGCGTCACGTCTCCGGTGATGATCATCTTGGTGTTGAAACCAAGTCGGGTGAGGAACATCTTCATCTGTTGTTCCGTGGTGTTCTGCGCCTCGTCGAGAATCACGAACGCATCGTTGAGCGTGCGTCCACGCATGTAGGCGAGCGGAGCGACTTCGATGGCGCCGTCATCCATATACCGCTTCAGCTGGTCGGCCCCAAGCATGTCGGATAACGCATCGTACAATGGGCGCAGGTATGGGTCGACCTTCTCGTTCAATGTGCCGGGCAGGAAGCCGAGGTTCTCTCCCGCCTCCACGGCCGGTCGCGTCAGAATGATGCGACGCACCTGCCGATCTTGGAAGGCTCGTACGGCCTTGGCCACGGCCAGATAGGTCTTGCCGGTGCCTGCCGGACCGATGGCGAAGGTGATGGTATGCGATTCGATGGCGTTGACATAGGCGATCTGCCCGGCTGTCTTCGCGCGTACCGGCTTGCCCAAGGCGAAGGTGATGACTCCCGGAACATGCGGCTTACGTCGATCGGCGGTTTCGTCACGGGCAATGGCCGCGCCCTGCGCATGCTTCTGCAGACGCAACTCCTCCACCACACGCCCGTGTCCGGGATGGGATTGCCGCACGGAATTCTTCAGTACGTTCTGGTCAAGCATGCGCCGCACGGTATCGGCATCCATCGGAGCCGTATACGCGGCCTGAATGATGTCGGCGAGCACATCTTCGGCCTGCGCCGCCTGCGCCTCAGACTGCTTGGAACGTGACATGATCGCGATGCGATCGCCCCGTACGATGATGGTCAGATCGGGAAATGCCCTCTCGACTTCGCGGAGCACCTCGTCGATCGGGCCGAGAACCGTCACCGGATCGAGCTGCCGGGGAATCGTGATGGTACGTGTAGTGGTAGCCACAAAACCTCTTCTTATGTTTTGACGTCGGAAAGCGGAACGGGAACTATTCGTCGAGCTTCTCACCGGTCAGCACGTGGGCGTGCACATGGAATACGGTCTGGCCGGCATCGAGACCGGTGTTGAAGATCAGACGGTAGTCACCATGGAATTCGTCGTCGGCAATCCGCTGCGCGACCTTGACCATATGCGCCAGCTGATCGGCATCATCGGCAGCCAGTTCGGCGACGTTCGCATAATGCTCACGCGGCACGATGAGTACATGTACCTTGGCTTTCGGATTGATATCCCTGAACGCATAGGTGGTGTCATCCTCATACACCTTTTCGCTTGGAATCTCACCGGCAATGATTTTGCAGAACAGGCAATCCGAATCGCTCATGACGCTCCTTCGTTTCGTTTGCGAACCTTTGCCTCCATGCTATTGCCCAACCGGGATAAACCCCATACAGCGGCGTCACGCGAAGCGACCCAGCGCGCGGGCAAGCAACGACAACGCGACGGGCCCCGCCGTCGAAGCCCTCAGAATGTTGTTCCCCAACACGCACACTTCGGCGCCGGCCTCGGTGAAGGAAGCGACTTCGGCATCGCTGATGCCGCCCTCCGGACCGACCACCACATAGATGGTACGCCGACGGCCGTCTTCCAGGCACTTATCCGACAGACCGGCAATGGCCTGCTCGATTTGAATCCAGGTTTTCGTGGCATCCTGATGCAGAATGATCACCAAGTCCCCGTGCACGCAGGCGCGCCTGCAGATGGCGACCACCTGCTTGCTGGTCACGCACTCCCCCAATTCGGGAGACCAGGAACGACGCGACTGTTCCGTCGCCGCGACCAGTACCTGACGCCACTTCCTATCCGTGCGCCCCGCTTTCCACTTGGCGATGGAACGGTCGGCCTGCCATGGAATCACCTCATCCACGCCGATCTGCGTGGCGGTGTCGATGGCCTGTTCGTCATGGCCGGTCTTGGCCAATGCCTGCACCAATGCAAGCCTGATGGTCGGCTGGGATTCCCTGCCGAATCGCAGCACTTCCGCTATGCCTTGCTGCGCATCACGCAACACGGCATGAATGCGAAGCCCTTTGCCATCGGACAGCTGCAGTTCGTCGCCGTCCTCCAAACGCATGGCCTGAATCGCATGACGTCGTACCGAAGCGGGCAACGTCAACTTCCAACCGGCATTGAGCTCGTCGCTGTTCACCGGCACGTCATCATGTTCCGTATCAAGCAGGAAAAGGGCTTCAGTCATAGCTCCCGAGCCTATCATCACCCCATGCAATGCCGGCGACAATCGAGCGACACGCCGAGACTTGCACGGCTGAAATCAGCTGCTATAGTTTTCATTCGTTGCCGCGAGCAACAAGCACCTGTCCGGGTGGCGGAATGGTAGACGCGCTAGCTTGAGGTGCTAGTGCCTATTTATACAGGCGTGCGGGTTCAAGTCCCGCTCCGGACACCGGATAAACCCCTTGGAAACAAGGGGTTTTCTTGTATCTAGCGAAAGCCGGCGAAATGCAGTTCATCCATCTTGATTCCATCGACGACGAGCGTGTCGCCGCCTACACCAATCTCACTGAAATCCAGTTGCGCAACAGGTTGGAGCCGAGCAAGGGACTGTTCATCGCCGAATCACCCAAGGTGATCGACCGCGCCTTGGCATCCGGACGCGAGCCGATCTCACTGCTGGTCGAGGAACCGTGGATCGATGGCATGTCTCGGACCTTCGCCTGCATCGACGAACATTGGGGCGGAGACATTCCCGTGTATGTGGCGTCTCCGGAACAGCTCAAGCGGCTGACCGGATATCGTCTGCACCGTGGCGCGTTGGCCGCCATGAGGCGTTGGACCCTGCCGAGCGTCGAAGAGGTATGCCGTGGGGCGCGGCGCATCGCGGTGATGGAGAACATCGTCGACCACACGAACGTCGGTGCGCTGATGCGTTCGGCCGCGGCCCTTGATGTCGATGCCGTGCTGGTCACCCCCTCCTGCGGCGATCCGCTGTATCGAAGGGCCGCACGTGTGTCGATGGGTACGGTGTTCCAGATTCCGTGGACCCGCATCGGCGGCGATGACAAACATTACTGGCCATTCACCGGCATGCGGGAACTGCATGATCTTGGTTTCACCACCGTGGCCATGGCATTGGAGGATGATTCCGTCTCCCTGGACGAACTGGTACGCAGACTCAACAACGGGCCGGCCGAGACCGACCATATCGACAGGCTGGCGTTGATCTTCGGCACCGAAGGGGATGGCCTGTCGCATCATACGATATCCCATGCGGACCTCACCGTGAAGATTCCCATGAGCCACGGTGTGGACAGCCTCAACGTAGCGGCTTCGAGCGCCGTGGCTTTCTATTCAACCGCAATTCGCTGAAAAGTCTTGAAAAAGTTCGAGACTCGCGGGGCGAATGCCTTGCAAGTTGCAGAAAATATGCAATTATTGTGTGCGTAGGCGGTTTGCGAAGAAGCATTCCGAACGAAGTTGTGCGGTGTCGATATGACGCTCTAAGAGAGGAGTTCTCATGGCGAAGAATCCGAAAATTCTTTCCATCGTACTTGCAGGTGGCGAAGGCACGCGTCTAATGCCCCTGACCCGGGATAGGGCCAAGCCGGCCGTTCCGTTTGGCGGCGTGTTCCGTCTGATCGATTTCCCGTTGAGCAATCTGGTCAATTCCGGTTACATGCAGACCGTCGTGCTCACCCAGTACAAGTCACATTCGCTTGACCGCCATATTTCGACGGTGTGGCGCTTCTCGCCGCTTCTGGGCAACTACGTCTCCCCTGTGCCGGCTCAGCAGCGACTTGGCAAGCACTGGTATCTGGGTTCCGCTGACGCCATCTACCAGACCATCAACATCATCGAGGACGTACAGCCGGACATCGTGGTCATCGTCGGCGCCGATCACGTGTACCGCATGGACTTCCAGCAGATGGTGCAGCAGCATATCGATTCCGGCGCGGAGTTCACCGTGGCCGGCATCCGTCAGCCAATCAGCCAATCCAACCAGTTCGGCGTGATTGAGGTCGACCCAGAGCATCCGAACATGATCAAGAGCTTCCAGGAGAAGCCGCAGACCACCACCGGTCTGCCGGATGACCCGAATTCCATCCTCGCTTCCATGGGCAACTACGTAGCCAACACCGATGCTCTGTTCGAGGCCCTGTCGCTTGACGAGAAGGCCGAGGACACCAAGCATGACATGGGCGGTGACATCGCCCCGTACTTCGCGGCCCGCCATGAGGCCGGCGTCTATGATTTCAATTCCAATGAGATTCCGGGGGCCACGCCGACCGATCACGCCTACTGGCGCGATGTGGGTACGTTGAGGCAGTTCTACGATGCACATATGGACCTGATTTCCTATGTGCCCGAATTCAACCTGTACAACACCGAATGGCCGATTTATACGCTGTCCGGCAACCTGCCGCCGGCGAAGTTCGTCCATGCCGGTCGCGATCGTCTGGGTCATGCCACCGACTCGATCGTCTCCCCGGGCGTCATCGTCTCCGGTGGCGAGGTGCATCATTCCGTACTGTCGCCGAATGTGCGCATCCACTCGTGGTCGCAGGTCGTCGATTCGATTCTGTTCGACAATGTGACCATCAACCGTCGTGCACGTGTATACAAGGCCATTCTCGACAAGAATGTCGTGCTGACCGAAAATTCGACCGTCGGCATCGATACCGAGCATGATCTGGCCCGTGGCTTCACGGTCACGCCGGACGGCATCACCGTGGTTCCGAAGGGCACCGTCGTCGACGACTGACGCTCCGCAACACGAACAAAAAGGCGTGTTCCCGAACCAATCGGGAGCACGCCTTTCTTCATCTGCACAAACCATTGCATCATGGCACAGGCCGCAACGCAATCACATTGTTCCGGAAATCACCGGCGAACAATCAGTATTTCGGCAGATTATCGAAGCTGAAACCGATGGCCGCCAGCTGCTCGCGGCCCTCCGGCGTAATCTTCTCCATGGTCCAGCGAGGCTGCCATGTCCAATCGATGCGGAATTCCTCGACCAGACCTGCCAAGGTGCTGGCGCATTCGTCTTCAATCAGATCGGTCAATGGACATGCCGGCGTAGTCAGCGTCATGGTGATGATGGCACGACCAAGTTCATCGATTTCGATGCCATAGACCAATCCCAGATCGATCACATCGATACCGAGTTCCGGGTCGATGACCTGGTGCAGGGCCTCCTTCACATCGGCTGCGGTCGCGCGGCCGATCTCGTCGAAGGCCTTCAGCGAGATTCCGTCATCCTGCCCGTCTTCACAGCCGCAAGCTCCGGCATGGTCACCGCATCCGCAGGCATCCTGCTGCGGAGTCTCCTTATGTTCGACTTCCACCGGCTTGCCATCCTTGAATCCTTTGGCCAGATTAGGGTTAAGCATGACGCGACGCGCAGCGTCTTCGTCATTGTCCAAAGCCTTGGCCACGGAATCAAACACGGAGGCCTGCGGCTCGGGCACCAGGTTTTCGCTCATTGTCGCTCCATTACACTCACGGATAATGCTGTTGAGTAGATTATCGCTTCGGGGGCGGGTTTGTCATCGGCGTTTCGTTCATCGCCGAACACAGCCCCACCGGGGACGCCGACGTGCCGCCGTATCAGCTCGTGGCCGCCAAAGCCTTGGCCACGGAATCCTTCATGCCTTCCCAGCCGAGCAATGCGCATTTGATGCGCATCGGATACTTGGAAACACCTTGGAACACGATGCCGTCTTCCAATTCCTCCTCGGCATGCTCATCGTCAAGACCTTTGCCTCGTGATTCCATCAACCGATGAAAGGTATCGGCCAGATGCATGGCTTCGTCGACGCTTTTGCCTTCGACGAGGTCGACCATTACCGACAGGCTGGCCTGCGAAATGGAGCAGCCGTGGCCGTCCCATACCAGACGCTCGATAGTGTGAGGTTCGTTGTCGGAAACCTCGACATGCACGGTCGCTTCGTCGCCGCAGGTCGGATTAAACTGGTGGGATTCGCCGGGCGTGCAGTACTCGTGACTCGCCTGTACGATGGTATCCCCTGCCTGCGAGGCGTTTTCCGACGCCAAATCAGGCGCAAAATGCTCCTTGCCGTGCGGATCACGGGCCGCCTCAAGAATGACTTCCTGATACATCTGCTCGAGATCGTCGCCGGACATTGCAAATTCATTCATACTGGTTTACTTAACTCCAAAGAACGGACGGACCTGTTTCACCGTTTCGATAAGCGCCTGCGCATCCTCAACGGCATTGTAGATGCCGCTGGACGCACGGTTGGAAGCATACACGCCGAAATGCCGGTGCACCGGCTGCGCGCAGTGGTGGCCGACGCGGATGGCGATGCCCTGCGCATCGATGAACTGGCCGACATCATGGGGATGCACGCCCTCCACCTCGAACGCGATCGTGCCGATGCGACGCTCATTGCTGCGCGGTCCAAGAATGCGGACACCTTCGATGTCGCCAAGCGCGAGCAGTTCGTCGGTGATGGTCCTTTCATGCGCTTCGAGATTCTCCATGCCGATGGACATCAACCAATCAGCGGCCACGCCCGCGGCCACGACTTGGGCGACCGGCTGGGTACCGGCCTCAAAACGTGCCGGAGGTTCCATGTACCGCGCTTCCTGGTCCATCCATGCGAGTTCTACCATGGATCCGCCGAAATTCGCCGGCGGTAGGGCTTCGAGCATGTCCCGCTTGCCATAGAGAAAGCCGACACCGGTCGGACCGTACATCTTGTGTGCGCTCCACGCGGCGAAATCGACATCCAGAGCATGGAAATCGACTTTCAGATGCGGTACGGACTGGCATGCGTCAAGTATGAACGCCGCGCCTACCTCATGCGCACGCCTGATGATGGGTGCGATATCGGTGATGGCACCGGTGGTGTTCCCCACATGCGTGACGGCGACGATTTTCGTGCGTTCGGTAATCACCTCGTCGGCGCTATCGGAACGGATACGACCCTCATCGTCCAAATCGAACCACTTCAGGCTGGCTCTGGTGCGGGCCGCCAGTTCCTGGAATGGCAGCAACACCGAATGATGCTCGGCTTTGGACACCACGATCTCGTCACCCGGCTTGAGGGCGAAGCGTTTGGCCGCCGCTCCTCCACGACCGAGCGAGGCATTGCCGAAGGCCGTGGCCAGCAGATTCAGCCCTGCGGTCGCGCCGGAGGTGACGACGACCTCCTCCTCGCCTTCCGCCGCATTGGCGCCGACCAGCCGGGCCATCTTGGCGCGGGCCTCCTCGAACGCCATGGTGCTGCGCGCGGCAAGTTCGTGGGCACCGCGGTGCACGCCGGCGTTGATCGTCCTATAGAATTCCGCCTCCGCGTCAATCACGCACTGCGGTTTCTGCGAGGTCGCGGCGGAGTCCAGATACACCAACGGATGCCCGTGAATCTGCTGGTCCAGAATCGGGAATTCCTCACGAATCGCTGCAAAATCCGTCATGCCAGCGCGCTTTCGGAATCGGCGCCTTCCGGCAGATATGCGTCGTAGCCCTTCTCTTCGAGTTCGTCGGCAAGTTCCGGACCACCCGTCTTGACGAAATGTCCTGCGGCGAACACATGTACGATGTCAGGCTTGATGTACTTAAGGATTCGGGTGTAGTGCGTCACCATGAGAATGCCGAACTGATTGGCCTCTTTGGCGCGGTTCACCCCTTCTGAGACAATGCGCAACGCATCGACGTCAAGGCCCGAGTCGGTTTCATCAAGGATGGCGAACTTAGGCTTGAGCAGTTCGAGCTGCAGTACTTCGGCACGCTTCTTCTCGCCACCGGAGAAGCCTTCGTTCACGGAGCGGGTGGCGAATTTCGGATCCATTCTCAGACGCTTCATGGCTTCGGTCAGTTCCTTGGTCCACGTGCGAATGGCTGGTGCCTTGCCGTCGACTTCGGTCTTGGCGGTGCGCAGGAAGTTGGTCATGGACACACCCGGAACCTCGACCGGATACTGCATGGCGAGGAAGATGCCGGCCTTGGCGCGCTCGTCCGGAGTCATCTTGAGGATGTCCTCTCCGTCGAGCAATACCTGGCCGGAATCGACGATGTACTTCGGATGGCCGGCCAACGTATAGGCCAGCGTGGATTTGCCGGAACCGTTGGGGCCCATGATGGCGTGGGTCTCACCGGAGTTGACGGTCAGGTTCACGCCTTTGAGGATCGGCTTGATGCCATCCTTGGTTTCGACGTGCGCATAGAGATCCTTGATTTCAAGAGTTGACATGTTATGCTCCTACGATTCCTTACTTCTCTTCCAATACCTGCGCCATCGCGTCGCTTTCGCCGCGTGTCAGACGCCTGTCGATGACGGTCATCAGATGCTCGGAGATGGCGGGAATGCCGATCTCCTCGACGAGTTCGCCAAAGAAGCCGCGAACCACGAGCTTGCGTGCCTCGACCTCCGGAATGCCGCGGGATTGCAGGTAGAACAGCTCCTCATCGTCGAACCGTCCGACGGACGATGCATGGCCCGCGCCGATGATATTGCCATTCTCGATTTCGAGGTTCGGTTCCGAATCGGCGATCGCGCCCGGCGTAAGCACCAGATTGCGATTGAGCTCATAGGAATCGGTGCCCGGCGCGGTCGGCGCGATCAGGGCATTGCCCACCCATGTGGAGTGCGCATCCTTGCCGTCAAGCGCACCTTTATAGACCACACGGCTTCTGCATTCGGGATGGTTGTGCACGATCATGGTGCGATGTTCGATGTGTTCGCCCGGATCCACGAAGTAGATGCCGAGCATGTTGAGATCACCCTGCTCGCCGCCGAAGTCCTGATCCATGCGGATGCGAACCACGTCGCCGCCGAGCGTCACCACGGAATGACGCAACGAGGCGCCCTCCCCCATGTGAATGCGCTGATTGCCGACCTGCTTGGAACCCTTGTTCCACTCCTGAATGAACGTGGTGGAGATGTGCGAATCCCTGCCGGTGGAGATTTCCACGCCTTCGGCGATGCGGGCGTCGCCGTCATGTTCCACGACCACATCGGCATGCGCATGGTCCGCGGCGATGATGACCAGATGGAAGGCGTCCATATCAAAGCCATTGCCGTGCACTTTGACCAGTACCGGCTGTTCGATCTCACCTTCGAGTTTCAGCACCGTCGCCTGCTTGCCGGAATTCCACTCCACGGCGGAGACGCGGTCATTCGGCTTGGAGACGATGCCGGTACCGGCATCGCCCAATGCGACCCGCTCGAAGGTCGCGCCATCGGCCAATGGCGCTCCGTCAATCATGCTGACGGAGATTTCGGTATCGCCGGAAGGCTGGAACGTGTCGAAGAATTCCTCAACACGTTCAACCGGCGTATAACGCCAATCCTCCTGGGTGCGATCGGGCTTGGCGAAGGCCTCCACGTCGAAGGAGCGCGGCGCGCGGTCGGCCGAGGACGGCATGGCCGCCGGATTCGCATACGAATCGTTCGGATCCGCGACGGGAATGTTGATTTCCTGAGTTTGTGCCATGGTGATCAGCCCACCGATCCTTCCATCTGCAGTTCCACCAGTCGATTCAGCTCGAGTGCGTATTCCATCGGCAGCTCGCGGCTGATCGGCTCCACGAAGCCACGCACGATCATGCCCATGGCCTCGTCTTCGGAAAGGCCACGGCTCATCAGATAGAACAACTGGTCTTCGGAGACCTTGGAGACGGTTGCCTCATGCGCCATGGACACGTCATCCTCACGTACGTCCACATGTGGGTAGGTGTCGGAACGGCTGAATTCGTCGACCAGCAATGCATCGCACACGGTCGAGTTCGAGGAGCCCTCCGCGCCCTTGACGATCTTGACCAGCCCACGGTAGGCGGAACGGCCGCCGCCGCGGGAAATCGACTTGGCTACGATGGTGGAGCTGGTATGCGGGGCGAGATGGATCATCTTCGCACCGGTATCCTGATATTGCCCCTTGCCGGCGAATCCCAGGGACATGGTGCTGGCCTTGGCGTACGGTTCGGCGAGGATGCAGGCCGGATATTTCATGGTGGCCTTGGAGCCGATGTTGCCGTCGACCCACTCCATAGTGCCTCCCTCACGTACGTAGGCACGCTGGGTCACCAGATTGTACACGTTGTTCGACCAATTCTGCACGGTGGTGTAGCGCACGCGGGCATGCGGCTCCACGAAGATCTCCACCACACCGGAATGCAACGAGTCGGTGGAGTAGATCGGAGCGGTGCAGCCTTCCACGTAATGCACATAGGAGCCTTCGTCGGCGATGATGAGCGTACGCTCGAACTGGCCCATATTCGGCGTGTTAATGCGGAAATAAGCCTGCAGCGGGATGTCGACATGCACACCCTTGGGCACGTATACGAACGATCCGCCCGACCATGCGGCGGTGTTCAGCGCCGAGAACTTGTTGTCGTTGCTCGGAATGCATTTGCCGAAGTATTTCCTGACGATTTCCGGATACCGCTGCACGGCGGTGTCTGTGTCGACGAAGATCACGCCCTGATCCGAAAGCTCCTTCTGGATCGAGTTGTAGATGACTTCGGATTCGTACTGTGCGGCGACGCCGGAAACAAGGCGGCTCTTTTCGGCTTCCGGAATGCCCAGCTTGTCATAGGTGCTGCGGATTTCCTCAGGCAGCTCGTCCCAGGTCGTGGCCTGTTTGTCGATCGGCTTGACGTAGTACTTGAAATCGTCCGCGTCGAAATCCTTCAGATCGACGCCCCATTGCGGCATCGGACGATTGATGAAGTCACGATACCCCTCAAGTCGCTTCTCCAACATCCATTCCGGCTCGTTTTTATCGGCGGAAATGGCACGTACCACGTTCTCGTCGATGCCTTTCTTCGCCGCTTCGCCCGCGAAGTCCGTATCATGCCAGCCATAGGTGTAGTCACCGAACTGCTGGATGATTTCATCATCCTGTTTGATCTTGTCTTCGTTCACACGCGAACGATCAGCCACATACTGACTCATCTCCACGTCAGCCGCGGCGTTAGGCGCTTGGTTTTCTGCCACCGTACGCTGCCTCCATTCACTGATTAGTACCTATGACAACCTAACAGAATGCATGGCTAAATACCAGTGACCCATTCGAAATTCGGCTTCCGACCAACGTGATGTATATAACAAAACGGGGAGCCGATTTATCGACTCCCCCGAATGCCTTCACTTAGCGTGCCTGCTGGTGGTCAAGTGCGGCCTTGACCAAACCCGCGAACAGCGGATGCGGCTTGGTCGGGCGGGACTTGAACTCCGGATGGGCCTGAGTGGCCACGAAGAACGGATGCACCTCACGAGGCAGTTCCACGAATTCGGTGAGCTCACCGTCGGGGCTTTGGCCTGAAATACGCAGTCCGGCTTCGCGCAGACGGTCCTTGTAGGCCACGTTCACTTCGTAACGATGACGATGACGCTCGGTGACATGCGTGGTGCCGTACAGTTCGGCAACGATGGAGCCTTCCTCCAGCTCGGCCGGATAGGAGCCCAGACGCATGGTGTGACCCATGTCGCCGTTACCGGCGACGATATCCTTCTGCTCCTCCATGGTGGCGATGACCGGATTTGCGCAGTCCGGCTCGAATTCGGAAGAATTCGCATCCTCGATGCCGAGTACGTCACGGGCGTATTCGATGACCATGGACTGCAGGCCGAGGCACAGACCAAGGGCAGGCAGCCCGTTTTCACGGGCATAACGCAGTGCACCGATCTTGCCGTCGATGCCACGGATGCCGAAACCGCCGGGAATCACGATGCCGTCGACCTGGTCGAGTGCGGCTGCCGCACCTTCCTCGGTGGCACATTTGTCGGCGGCCACCCACTTGACATTGACCTTGGCCCAGTTGGCGAAACCGCCGGCCTTGATGGCCTCGGTGACGGACAGGTAGGCGTCCGGCAGGTCGATGTACTTGCCGACGATGGCCACGTTGACCTCATGCTTCGGATGGTGCACGCGCTCGAGCAGATCCTCCCACTCATCCCAGTCGACATCGTGGAACGGCAGACCGAGCTCACGCACGACATAGGCGTCGAGCCCCTCGTCGAACAGGGTCTTCGGCACGTCGTAGATGCTCGGGGTATCCACGCAGTTGACCACGCCTTCGGAATCCACGTCGCACATCAGGGAGATCTTGTCCTTGATGGACTGGTTGAGCGGGCGGTCGGAGCGCAGCACCAGGGCATCCGGGGAGATGCCGAGCTGGCGCAGCATCATCACGGAATGCTGGGTCGGTTTGGTCTTGAGTTCGTGGGCGGCCGCAATGTACGGCACGAGGGAGACGTGCACGAACATGCAGTTGTCGGCACCCAGGTCGCGACGCACTTCGCGTGCGGCCTCGAGGAACGGCTGCGATTCGATATCGCCGACGGTGCCGCCGATCTCGGTGATGATCACGTCGACGTCATCGGAGGCCTGGGCACGCATGCGGGACTTGATTTCATTGGTGATGTGCGGAATGACCTGCACGCACTGGCCGAGATACTCGCCGGCACGTTCCTTGCGCAGCACCTCCTGATAGATCTGACCGGTGGTGACATTGGCCTTCTGGCTTAGGTATACGTCGAGGAAGCGCTCGTAGTGACCGATGTCGAGATCGGTTTCGGCACCATCTTCGGTGACGTAGACCTCACCATGCTGGAACGGATTCATCGTGCCCGGATCCACGTTGATGTACGGATCGAGCTTCTGCTGCAAAACCTTGATGCCACGGCTACGGAGCAGGCGGCCGAGGGAGGAGGCGGTCAGGCCTTTGCCGAGAGAGGAAACCACGCCACCGGTGACGAAAATATGCTTGGTAACGTGCTCTTGAGAATTGCCATGTTGTCTTCTAACCATGGAACTCCAGCCTATCATCGACGCATGACGCGGCGTGTTTCGACCATATGGGAAAGGTGGGGTCGCCTTCCATTACGACGACCCCACCCTGCAGGAGTGGAACAACGTTCAAACGATCATATTGGCTATAGGCTGTTCTCCTTTCCGCTTCTCACGATCAGCACGGTTCCGGAAACGATGGCCAGCAACACCGCCACCAGCATGATGCCGGATATGTCGGTGCCGGTCGCGGCGACTCCGGCCGATGCGGCCGATGCGCCCTTCGCGCCGTTGGAAGACGGCTTGTTGGCGGATGGCTTGACCGGGACGGTCTTGCCATTGTCAGTCTTGCCATTGTCGGCCTTGCCGCCGTCCTTCTTCGCCGTGTCAAGCTGCAACACGGTGGCAGACAACGCGCCGGCGGCATACGAACCGTCCTTGTCCACGGTCACGGTGGCGACATCGGCATTCACCTTGCCATCGGCGATCAGCGTTTTGTAGGAGCCGGAATCAAGGCCTTCGATCTTGGCGGCATCGGCATTGGCGTTGAAGATCACCACGTACGTGCCGCTCTCGTCCTTGACCCGATAGGCCACCACGCCGTCGGCGGACTTGATCAGTTTGACATCCTTGCCGATATCATCGTAGTCGGTCAGCCGTAGCGCCTTGATCTGCTTGCGCAGTTTGATCAGACCCTTGACGTAGTCGACGGAGTCGGCATACTGCGTGGTACGGTCCCAATCGATGGCATTCATGGCGTCACCGGTGTTGTAGCTGTTGCCGTTGCCGCCTTTGGTGCGCAGAAATTCCTGACCGAGCTGGATGGCCGGGATGCCTTCCGACAGGTACACGATGGAATCGGCGAGCTTGGCACGGGCCACGGTGGTGGCATCGTCATCCGTCGGGACCGAGGCGCGCAGCTTGTCGTACAGGGTCATGTTGTCATGGATTTCGGCGTAGTTGACCACCTGACCGGCATCCGCGTAATGATCCTGCGCATTGCCGTTCCAACAGGTCGTATCCGCATCCGCATCATACCGGCATCCGAGCGCATTGTGCGCGATGAGCCCCTCCTGTCCGGCCTTGCCGGAGACGAAGCCCGTGTCGGTGTCGGAGAATACGGAACCCTTGATCCCATCGCGAATGGAATCGTTGAAGAAGGCGATACCGTTGTTCTTGCCATTGGAGGCCACTTCATAGGCGTTCGGTTGGATGGTCATCCTGCTCTTATCCATCGTGGTGTTCATATCCCAGCCTTCACCGAGGATGATGATGGATGGATCGATCTTGTCGAGCGCGGCACGGACCTCCTTCATCGTCTCAAGGTCGATCAGACCCATGAGATCGAATCGGAAGCCGTCTACGTTGTAGTTCTTGGCCCAGTAGGTCACCGAATCGACGATGTACTTGCGCATCATCTTGCGTTCGGAGGCGGTATCGTTGCCGCAACCGGAATTGTTGACGAGCGCACCGTTGGCATCGTACCGGAAGTAGTAGCCCGGAACCGTCTTGTTGAACGAGTGGTTGGCCGCGTTATAGACATGGTTGTAGACCACATCCATAATCACGCGAATGTCGTTCTTGTGCAGTTCCTTGACCATCTGCTTCATTTCGGCGACACGTGTGCTCGGATTGCTTGGATCGGAGGAATACGAACCTTCCGGCACATTGTAGTTCTCCGGATCGTAGCCCCAGTTCTGCGCGCCGGCGGCGTTGTAGCTCAGGTCACCGGTCTCGTTGACGGAACCGTAGTCGTACATCGGCATGATCTGCACGTGACTGACGCCCAGGGACTTCAGATAGTCCAGGCCGGAAGTCGCACCCTTGGCGGTCTTCGTGCCGGATTGCACGACACCGAGGTACTTGCCCTGCCTGTCGGCGGCGATGCCGGAGTCCGGACTGATTGAGAAGTCACGGATGTTCATCTCAGCGATGGTGGCGTCGGTGGTCTTGCCGAAGGCCGGCATGCGATCGCCTGCGGAACCCATGTCCTTCTGGGAAAGCACGACGGAACGCTCGCCGTTGGCCACCGCGGCGGTGGCGTACGGATCGGCGGAGACGTTCACCGTGCCGTCCGCAAAGGTGAGCTGGTAGGCGTAGGCCGTGCCGGAGGCCAGCTTCTTCACGGTGGCACTCCACACGCCCTTGTCTTCGCCCGTCATGTCGATGGTCTTGTCGACTTCGGCGTTCGGATCGGCGGACCTGTAGGTAACGAGCTTGACGTTGGTGGCGGTCGGAGCCCACACCTTGAAACCGGTCTGGTTCTTCTGGAACGTCGCGCCCAGGTCATCGCCGCTGTAGGCGTACTTCTTGTCGAAGGCGTCCGTACGGACCACCGCGCCGGCGATGGCGTCCTGAGAACCGAAGTCCTTGACTTCGACCGTGTACCTGCCACGAACGTCAAGATCCTTGTCGGTGGTGACGATCACCTTGTTGCCGTCGGTTTTGACGTTCTTGATCTTGACGCTCTTGCCGCCGGCGTCCGTGACGGAGATCTTGCCGTCCAGGTCGTCCGCGGAGACCTTCTTGGAAAGTTTGGCGGACAACTGGTTAGTGTCGGAAATCTCGGCGGACTTCACGGAAGCCCCAAGGGATGGGCGTGAGGAGTACACCGTAGCGTCGCCACTCATCAGCCACACCTCGGCGGAGGCATTGCCGTCGGCATCGAACACGAGTGCGTCGGAGGGGATCTTATGATCGGAATCATCCGGATCCTTGGCCTTCCACGCGTCCTTGCCGTAACGGCGTAGCATGCCGATATCGGAAACGCCGTCGTTGTTGTAGTAGGTGTAGTTGGTGAAGGAATATTCCGCCACCTCTCCCCAATCGTCATGAGAGGCGAAGGTGGCGGCCCCGCCGTTCCAATTGGAGGCCCAGGTCCAGATGTCCCACTGCGGAACGGTGACGCTGGTGTCTTCGGCGTTGTAGTACAGGCCGTCGTCGCGGTTGTAGTGGACCTTTACCGTGACGGCGTTGGCCTTGCACGCATAGTCCGATGGTGCCGAATCCAGGGTCTCGATGGTGGTTGATTCGCCCTGATCCTGGTACTTGGTGCCATCGATCCACACCTCGGCGGTGCCATCGGCGTTTACCGTGGCACTGCGGTCGGCACCATACTTGTTCCACTCGCTGGTGGTGATGATGAAGCCGAACTTGTCATACTTGCCGTCGAAGGTGAGCACGGCGACCTTGCCCCAGCAATCGGTGCCGGTGAATGCGTGGTGTTCGGCGCTCATGCCGGCACCGTTCGCATCGGTGCCCCACACGTACACGCCGCGATTGTCCGAGTCTCCGGAGGGCTTGTAGTGCACGACGAGACGTGTCTGCCCGCCGATGGATTCGGGGTTGCCCACGGTCGAGGTCTGGTCGGCCACGCCCACATAGGTGATGCCCGCGTTGGCGGAGTAATTGCCTCCGCCCTTCGGGTTCTCCCACTGGTCGGTATCCGCGTCGTGGAACACGAAGTCGATCTTCTTGCCTTTGGTGCTGATGGTGGCGGTGTAATAGCCTTGCGCATCAAGGATCATATCGGCGTCCGGTTGGTTCCATTCGTCGCCGAGACCGTAGTGGACCTTCGGGGTCTTCCAGCTGGAGTCGGCGGGCTTGTAGTAGATGGTGACGCTCCTGTCATCGGGCAGTGCGTCATCTTCCTCCTGGCTCACGTCGGGATCGGACGGATCGGTGGTCGCGGAGAAGGCCGGGTGCGAGTCCTTGGTGGATCCGGCATACAACGCAATGGCGGAATGCGCCGGTACGGTAGCCTCCACCTTGCCGCCCTTGACGGTCACGGTCTTGGAGCAATCCATGGTGGCGTACACGTTGCAGTATTCGCCGTCCGCGAGGGATGTCGCGTATGACGCGTCTTTGTCGTTCTTGCCGTTGTTGATGGCGATGAAGCCCTTGTTGCCACGGGAGAAGGCGATGTTGTCCCCACCGTCGTCCTGCCAGTCGGTCACTTCGGTGCCGTTGACGTAGTTGCGCAGGGCGATCATGCCGCGGGTGGAGGTCCAGCGTTGCTCGCAGTTCCAGTCGGAATCATTGGTGGAGCAGACCTTGTCCATGTCCACGTCCGGTACGGAGGTTGCGGTCGCTCCGGGCGCACCGTCGTCGCCGTTACTCCACTTGTAATCGGAGATCAGACGTGGGGTGCCGTAATCGTAGGCCAGCATGAAGGCGTTGGCCAGCTGGTACTTGGCACCGTCCTTATAGGTCAGTGCGCCTTCGTTGCGTGCGGTGTCCCAGTTGGTGACGAACACGTTGGCGTCTTCGGAGGAAAGATCCTTGCTCAGCCGTTCATCCAGTCCTTTGAGATTGGCGATCTTGTCTTTGAAAGCCTGATTCATCTCGGACTTGAAGCCGAATTCGGTTACGGTGCCGTTCTGCACATAATTGCTTGGCTGAATGCCCGCGGCTTCTGAGGAGTTGCCGATGACTTCCTGAATCCAATAGATGTCATCCGCATTCTTGCCGATCTTCTGCGCGAACTTCTCCTTGATCGCCTTCATGCTGCTGGTATTGATGTGCTTGACGGCATCCATCCGGAACGCGCGCACGCCGGCATTCCACAGCGATACCAGGTAATCGGACTGGATGTCCTGCACCTTCTCGCTTTCGGAGTCGAAATCCCACATGGAGCTCAGGCGGCATTCCTGAACTTCCCACTGGTTGCCGTAGTCGGAAATGTTCTTGGTGCAGCTATGGAAGTCGGAGGCGGTGATGCCGTCCGGATACCGCTTGGTGGCGAAGCCCGGATAGGATCCGGTGGAGCCGTTGTAATCACTGCCGGCCACGCCCTTCTGTTCTCCGGCTGCGACGTCGGAACCGGTGGTCTGATTGATTACGACATCGGCGATGATGTCTACGCCGGCGGCGTTGCACTGCTTGATCATGTTCTTGAATTCGGCCTCGGTGCCGAGTTTGGAATCAAGTCTGTAGCTCACCGGCTGGTAACTCGTCCACCACTGTGTGCCTTGAATGGATTCCTGCGGCGGCGACACTTCCACATATGCCACGCCTTCAGGTCCATAGGTGTCGGTGCATTCCTTGGCAATCGTGTTCCAGCTTTGCTGGAAGGCGATGACCTGCACATCCTTCTTCGCGCTCGTCCGCGCTTCAGACTGGGCCTGGGCCATTGTCGGCACCACAAGCGTGGCACACGACATGGCCACGGCGACGCCAATCGCCACCACCCGGCCAATCGGTCGATTCTGGACGGCCATAACTCTCCGTTCTCATCATCGAGATCAGCGAACGAGTTCCTCAACAGAACCCCATCGTCTGACAACGTATGCGTCATTTGCACTCGCCGGTAGCGAGCAACCCAAGACACACTCTGCGATGAATGTGCATACGTTTGCACCTTAAGTTGCGCTTTATAGTACCGGAAAAGCTGCGTAAGGCAATGAAACAGCGTGACCCCTTGTGCCGTAAGCCAAACTTCGAATCGCCCGTATGCAATCCGTCACAAGCACTTCCCCTCGTGTATGCAATCATGGCAATATATTCTTGCCGTATTGCTGCAAACACGATTATTTTTCATGAACTGACGCAATTCTCGACATTCTGCCATCCGGTTTCGTACTCATTGTCCGAGACGTATCGGAACTTCGGAAAGCCGTGACGGCATAATGAAAGTCGGATGCCGTTTCCTCCGGCATCCGACTGCGACATCATGTGCAACCAGGCGATTCTACCTGTCTTCAAGCAGATGGGCCACGGCGTCGAGGGCAAGCTTGTAACCGTAGAATCCCATACCGGTGATGGTACCGGTGGCGACCGGCGAAATCACGGAGCGCTTACGGAACTCGTCTCGTGCGGACGGGTTGGAGATGTGCACTTCCATCAGTGGCAGGCCTTCATCAATCACCATATGGGCGGCGTCGGCCAAGCCGTAGGAGTAGTGCGTGAAGGCGGCCGGGTTCATGACGATCGGCGTTTTCTCGTCAACCGCCTGATGCATCCAACCGATCATCTCGGCCTCGTCATCGCTCTGGCGCACCTCCACGTCAAGACCGAGCTCCTTGCCCCATTCGGCGCACAGCGTGCGCAGAGTCTCAAGATCCTGCCTGCCATACACGTCTGGCTGGCGTACACCGAGGCGACCGAGGTTCGGTCCGTTGACAACCACTACTTTGGTCATGATCACTTCCTTACGATTCTTGTCAGCCGCTTTCCGCCGGCCATGTCAGTGCTGAATGCGGCGGAATGCCTCTTCGACGGCATCCGCCGGCGGATCCTCAAGATGAATCGGATGGCCGATGCCGTCGAGAACCACGAAACGCAGCTTGTTGCCGCGGGCCTTCTTATCACGGTGCATGAGGGCGAGCACATCATCCCACGTTCCGTTGTTCCACGAAGTCGGCAGGCCCAGCGAGCCAAGCAGTGAACGATGATAGTCCACCAGATCCCGATCGATATAGCCCAGCAGATGTGACAGTTCGGCGGCATAGATGCAACCGACTGCGACGGCATTGCCGTGCCTCCAGCGGAAATGTTCGAGCTTCTCGATGGCATGTCCGAGCGTGTGTCCGTAATTCAGGAATTCACGCAATCCCGCCTCCTTGAGGTCGGCGGATACATGATAGGCCTTCACGGTCACGGTGCGTTCGATCAGCTCGGCGACGACTTCCTTCAAATTGGAATCAAGGAAGGTAGCGCCATCAAAGGAACGCAGCTCATCGGCATGATCTTCGAGAATCCTCAGAATCTCAGGGTCCTTGATGAAACCGGACTTCGCAACCTCGCCCAGACCTTCGATGAAGATATCATTGGGCAGGGAGACAAGCGTTTTCATATCGGCGAGCACGCCGGCCGGCGTGTAGAACGAACCGACCAGATTCTTGCCCTGTGGCGTGTTGATACCCGTCTTGCCGCCAGTGGAGGCATCCACCATGGCCAGCAAGGATGTCGGACAGTTCACGTAGCGGATGCCACGCATCCATGTGGCGGCTACGAAACCGGCCAGATCGGTGGCCGCACCACCTCCCAGACCGACGATTGCATCGGAACGGGTGAATCCCTCGTCTCCCAGACGCTGCCAGATGCCGTTGGCCACGTCGATGGTCTTGCCGGCTTCGGCGTCGGGAATCACGATGTCATACACTTCGTATCCGCCCTGGCGCAACAAGGTGCGTGCCCGGTCGGAATGACGCTGCACCGGCTGGGTGTGGATAAGCGCCACTTTGGAGGGCTTGTCCCCCAATACCTGCGCAAGCTGGTTCATCGCACCTTCGCCGATGCTCACGTCGTAAGGCTCGATCGTGGCACCGGTGACATGTACGGTTCGTTGAGCGATCATATCCATCAGCTTTCTCGCCGCGGCCTGCGGCGTTTGACCATGCGTGCGCACATGCACGTTCGCGACCTGCCTAAATACCGGATCACGATCACGGTACAGCTTCTTCCAACGCTCGTTGGCATCGCCGTTCAGCATCGGTCGGCCACCGCCACGATTGGCTCGCTCCATGGCTTCCTTGGGGTCGGCCATCAGATAGACGACCTTGCCTCCGTCCGCGATGTAGTCGGTAAGCCCCTTCTGGATGGATATGGTCATCGGCGCGCCCCCACCCAGCGAGAAGATACCGTCGAAATCCTCAAGGATGTCAAGTACGACATCGCTTTCAAGATCACGGAACGCCGGTTCGCCATAGCGTTCGAAATATTCCGGAATCCTCATGCCGGCGTCATGTTCGATCTCGCTGTCGGCATCCAGGAACGGCAGATTCATCATCTGCGCGACTTCTCTGCCGACGCGGGTCTTTCCCGCCCCCATCATGCCGATGATCACGGCAACGGGCCTATGCATCGTCACGACGCATCACCTCATGTGTTCCGGCCAAGAGGCCAGATAGTTCTCGGCGTTACGCCTGGTTTCGGCTACGTTGTCGCCGCCGAACTTCTCCAGCACATATGCGGCGACGGTGAGCCTCACCATCGCTTCGGCCACGACCGCTGCCGCCGGCACCGCGGTGTTGTCAGAACGCTGGTTGATGGCCTGCGCGGCTTCGCCGGTGGTCACGTCAACGGTCCTCAACGCCTTCGGAATGGACGGAATCGGCTTCATCGCGGCACGCACCACGATCGGCTGACCGTTCGACATGCCGCCTTCAATACCGCCTGCCCGGTTACTCAGGCGTGCAATGCGCCCGTCTTCACCGACCACCATCTCATCATGGGCTTCGGAACCCGGCCGCATGGCCTCAAGGAAACCATCGCCGATTTCCACGCCCTTGATGGCCTGGATTCCCATGACCGCGCTGGCAAGAGCCGCATCCAAGCGGCGATCGGACTCCACATAGGTGCCGACGCCTGCGGGAACACCGTACACCACGACTTCAATCACCCCGCCCAAGGTATCGGCATTGTCCTTGGCCTCGTCGATGCGGGCGATCATTCGTTCCTCGGCCGTCTTGTCAAGCGTACGCACCGGCGAGGCGTCCAAAGCCTCGAGATCTTCCGGCTTGGGCAACACCGCCTCGGCAGGGTCGGTAATGCCCGCACCGCCGATGGATAGCACGTGGGAGACCGTACGGATACCGAACGTCTGCTCGAGGAACTGTTTGGCCACTTCTCCCAAAGCCACACGAGAAGCGGTTTCACGTGCGCTGGAACGTTCCAGCACCGGTCTCGCGTCATCAAAACCGTACTTGCGCATGCCGGTCAGATCGGCATGGCCCGGGCGTGGACGGGACAGCGGCGCATTGCGTCCCTCGCGAGGAATGTCGTGGTCAAGCGGATCCGCACTCATCACTTCCGTCCACTTCGGCCATTCCGTATTGGCAATTTCGATGGCCACCGGGGAGCCGATGGTCTCGCCAAAACGTACGCCGGTAAGCATGCGCACCTTGTCCTGTTCGAACTTCATGCGTGCACCACGGCCATAGCCGAGACGACGGCGCGCCAATGCGCCGACGATATCCTCCGTGGTAATGTGGATGCCCGCAGGCAGCCCTTCGATCATGGCGACAAGTGCCTCGCCGTGCGATTCGCCTGCTGTCTGCCAGCGCAACATGCCCTCTCCTTTTCTACCGAATGCAACTAGTGGACTATCTTAACGGTATGTGGTACATGATTTGCCTGCCGAGTCTGCTTTGTGGACTGGCCGTCAGCGTCGAGGACGTTCGCGCGCGCCGTGTTCCCCGCGCATGGATTGCCGTGGGCTGCATGGCGCAGATCATCGTGAACATCATCTACGCGCTATCCGTCAATGCGCTGTTCCTCGCACTGCAATCCCTCCTCTTCGCCATGCTCGCCGCCGTCCTGCAGTGCGCACTCGCCCTGATCAGACCGGGGGCACTCGGCTTCGGTGATGTGACCGTCACGTCGGTCATGGGATTGGGCGTAGGCATGTTCGGCCTGTACGCCATGGTGCTGTGGTGGCTGTTCATCGCCGTCATCGGCCTGCTGTGGATCGCCTTCTGGACCCGTTTCGACCCGCAGAGGCATACGCAATATGCCGGCAGAACGCCGTTCGCCCCGGCAATCGTGGTAGCCGGGGCGATCAGTATCGCGATCTGCGCCCTGCTGTAGCACCTGAACCGCGACTAATTGGCGTTTTCGTTGTTGTTCTTGTATTCGTCGCGAATCTTCCAGAACTCGTCTTCGGTTTCGACGAACTTCGTTTCACCGGTCTTCAGATTGGTGGTCACGAAATACAGCCATTTACCTTCCGGCGGGTCCATGGCCGCGGTGATGGCACCGTCTCCCGGATTGCTGATCGGAGTCGGCGGCAGTCCCTTGTTGATTCGTGTGTTGTACGGATTACTGGAATCGTTCAGCTGGTCGTCCGTCAGCTGGCTGGCGGAAATACCCAGACCATAGGCGACGGTGGTATCCATGCCCAAGGGCATGCCCGCATCGATGCGGTTGAGAATCACCCGCGCGACCTTCCCGTAGTATTGCTCGCTGCCGACCTCGGATTCGGCGATGGACGCGATGATCAGGATGCGCTCACGGTCGCTTCCCGTGGGCACGCCAAGCTTGTCGAGTTTGGCTATGCGCGCCTCCACCATGGCCTTGATGATGTCTTCGGCCGATTTGTTCTGGGCATCATAGGTTCCCGGTTCGAACCAGCCTTCGAATTTGCCGCCCGCCTCACTCGGCAGAATGCCATCGCCACCACCGTCGATGACGCTCTGGAATTCCGAAACATCCTTGCCGGAAGCCTGCGCGGCGGCGGTGATCACATCGGACACGCGTTCGCCGGCCCTCACCTCCACGAAACCACCGGCCTGACTCTGATCGGAAAGGATCTTCGCCACATCGGAAGCCTTCATATGCGTCTTCAGCGAATACGTTCCCGGATACAGTGTGAAATCGCCTGCGGACACGGCATTGGTGAACGCGTCGACGGATTTGACGATGTCGGCCTTGACGAGATTCTGCGCGATTTCGGAAGCACCCTGCCCGGATTCCACGGTAAAGCTCACGTCCTGATCTCCAGGACCTGAATAATCCTCAACCTGAATCTGCTCATCGGCGGTGTTGATCGCCTTCCAATGCTTCAGCATGCGAATGCCGAAAATCGATCCGACCGCAATCAGGGCGACCACTACGATGACCGCAATCCATGTGATGATACGACGGTGTTTGCGTTTCGCACGGTGTCTGCGCATGTCACGACGAGATTTCGGCGGTTCCGGAGGCAACGCCGAGGTGAAGGTCTCCTGCGCAGGTTCAACCCATTGTGCGTTGTCGGAGAAAAAATCATCCAGATGCTCAGCCATCGATCGCTCCTCTGTACCTCTCTGCGCGGTCCAATGCTGTCTGCAGAATCACTACGGCAGACTGCTGATCAACCATCGGACGATGCCTGCGACCACCGATTTGCGCATCGAACAGTTGCTGGTGCGCGGTCACCGTGGTCAAACGTTCATCGACCAATTCAATTGTCGGAATGACATTGAGCGGTTCCGACTCATCCTGTGCCGCCGCCCGCATTCTTTTTTCCAGATTAGCAGCCCAACGTCGTGCCTTCTTGGCACTTTTGCCTGCTTCGCCGTTCAACAGCAACGGCAGACCCACCACCACATGATCCACCGATTCGTCCTCAATGACGTCGATGACCTCATCCAATGCCCGGAATGAATCCCCATAAACCTGAATATTGCCCGCGGGGTGGGCAAGGGTGAGCTCGGGGTCGGACAGTGCAAGCCCGACCCTGGCATCACCCAAGTCAACTCCAAGCCATACCATGCCCGGAGGTTCAGCCCTTCATGGCCTGATCGACCAGAGCCTCGAGCGCGGCGTCGATCTTGGTGGCATCGGAGCCGCCACCCTGAGCGAAGTCGGGCTTGCCGCCACCGCCACCGCCAAGGATCTTGGAGGCGCCACGGACCAGGTCGCCGGCCTTGATGCCCTGCTTGCGTGCGGCATCGTTGGTGGCCACGGCGACCATCGGTTTACCGTCTTCGTTCACGCCGGCGAGAGCCACGACGACCGGCATATCCTCGCCAAGCTGCCCTCGAACGTCGAGCACGGTCTTGCGCAGGGCATCAAAGGAACCAAAATGTCCCACATTCTTGGAAGCCACCTTGACGGGAGCCTGAGAGGCCTTGGCATCGGCGACGAGAGCCGGCACGGAAGCGGCCAGCTGGCCTTCGTACATGGCGGCTAGGCGACGATCGGATTCCTTAAGCTTGGCCAACAGCGTATTCACACGTTCGGCCAGCTCATCCGGACGGGCGTTGAGCTGATCGGAAAGCTGGGAAACCAAGGCATGCTCACGGGCGTTGAATTCGTAGGCGCTCTGTCCGACCAGCGCATCCACACGGCGTACGCCGGAACCGATGGAGGCTTCGGACATGATGTTGACGGCGCCGATCTTACCGACGTGGTCGATGTGCGTACCACCGCACAGCTCACGGCTCCAGCCATCCTCGCCGATGGAGACCACACGCACGACGTCGCCGTACTTTTCGCCGAACAGGTGCATGGCACCCAAGGCGATGGCGTCATCGAACTTCATTTCCTGTGTGGTAACGGACAGGTTATCACGGATGCGATCGTTCACTCGGGCTTCGACGGCGTCCATCACGGATCTTGCCGGAGCCTTGGACCACTGGAAATCGAAGCGCAGACGGTTCGGAGCGTCCTCGGATCCACGCTGGGTGGCCTGCGGGCCGAGTTCCTCGCGCAGAGCCTTATGAACCATGTGGGTGGCGGTGTGGGAACGTGCGATGGCACCACGACGGTCGAGGTCGATGTTGGCGTTGACCTCGGCGCCCACCACCAGCGTGCCTTCGGTCAGGCGGCACTGATGCACGATGAGGTCCTTGATTGGTTTCTGCACATCATCGACTTCAAGCACGGCACCGTCGTCGGAAAGGATCTCACCTTGGTCGGCGAGCTGACCACCGGCCTCCGCATAGAACGGAGTACGGTCGAGGATGACCTCGATGTTGGCCGGACCGGTGACGGCAGGTACGGAACCCTTGCCTTCCTGCATGATGCCGATCACGCGGGCGCGCGCCGACATATCGGTGTAGCCCAAGAAGTCAATCGGCTGGACAAGCGTTTTCTTGAAATCGTCATAGACGGACAGATCCACATTGTGACGCTTCTTCAACGCATCGGCACGGGCACGGCTCTTCTGTTCGGCCATGAGCTCGCGGAATTTGGCCTCATCGACCTTCACGCCCTGTTCCTCGGCCATTTCAAGGGTCAGCTCGATCGGGAAGCCATAGGTGTCGTGCAGCTTGAAAGCGTCATCACCGGAAACGACGGTCTTGCCGGACTCCTTGGCCTTGGCCACGGCCAGGTCGAAGATCTCGGTGCCGGACTCGAGGGTACGACGGAATGCGTCCTCCTCGCCGTAGGCGGATTCGGATACCTCATGGAATGTGCTCTCCAGCTCCGGATAGCTCGGGACCATGGCCTCCTTGGAGACGGGGAACAGGGTCGGCAGCACCGGATCGGTCACGCCGAGGGCGCGCATGGCCTTGACGGTGCGGCGCAGCAATCGGCGCAGCACATAACCACGGCCGTTGTTGGACGGACGCACACCGTCTGACATGATCATAAGGGCGGACCGCACATGGTCGGCGACCACGCGGAACTTGACGTCCATGGCCTCATCGTCGCCGTAGGTACGGCCGGACAGCTTCTGGGCGGCCTCGATGACCGGGAAGACCTCATCGGTCTCGTAGATGTTCTGCTTGCCCTGCAACAGGTAGGCGAGACGCTCCAGACCGGCGCCGGTATCGATGTTCTTGTTCTCGAGCTCGCCGACGATATGCAAGTCGGTCTTGGACTTGACGTTGTCGACCTCATAGTTTTCGAACACGAGATCCCAGATCTCGATATAACGGTTTTCATCGGCGATCGGGCCGCCCTCGACGCCGTATTGAGGTCCACGGTCAACGTAGATCTCGGAGCAAGGGCCACCTGGGCCGGGGCCGCCGGTGGTCCAGAAGTTGTCTTCCATGCCCATGATCTGGATATGCTCTGGATCGACGCCTTCGTTCTTCCACATCGAGCGGGCTTCCTCGTCATCGGTGAAGGTGGTCATCCACAGCTTTTCCGGATCGAAGCCGTAGCCGCCCTGGTCCTGCGGGGTGGTCAGCAACTCATATGCGTAATGGATGGCCTCCTCCTTGAAGTAATCACCGAAGGAGAAGTTGCCGAGCATCTGGAAGAAGGTGCCGTGACGGGTGGTCTTGCCGACCTCGTCGATGTCCAGGGTACGCACGCACTTCTGGTTGGAGGCCATACGGTTCTTCGGCGGAGTCTGCTCGCCCATGAGGTACGGGATGAACGGGACCATGCCTGCGATGGTGAACAGGGTGGTCGGATTCGGCGAGATCAGCGACGCGGAAGGCACGATAAGGTGATCATGCTTCTGGAAATAATCAAGGTAGCGCTTCGCGATTTCAGAAGTGCGCATGTGAGATTGAGCTCCTTTATTGCCGGAGGGTCTGATGCCCTCCGAACGTCTTGTACAAATGTTGCCTATACGGATTGAAGCGCGAAGATCAGTCGATCTTATCGGCATATCTGGCGTTAAGTTCAGCCTCGCGGGCTCGACGCGTGGCATTGAACTCGTTGACCAATCCTTCAAGCGTGCGTACGGTCACGTGGTCCTGATCAGGGCCGAGCAGGAACTGGCGCGCCACGTCAGGCGTATTGGCCTTGATATAGGCCTGCGCCTTGGTGACGGCCATGACCCCGATGCCTACACCCAGGGAAATCCAAAAGAGACGTTTGAACATCACTCCCCCTTGTTCTGGGCACGGTCGGCGGTCCGATTGTTCATGAAGGACTGTGCCGTGGACTTCAGAGCATAGACGGCCGAAGCGATCTTAATGACCGGCTTGCCAAGGAAGGATCCATAAAGGTCGGTCAGGGCGCCCACATTGTTGGCCGTGGTCGAGGCTGCCGCGGAGATCTTGTTGACATCCTCCAGTGACTTATTGACCTGCTGTACGGTGGTCACACTTTCGTCAAGCGCCGGAATCGCATGGTCTCCGGTGTCCTTGACGGTCTGCGCGATCTGATCGAACAGCTTGCCCAGACGGATCAACGGGTAGATCATGAAACCGGCGAGAATCGCGAACGCGATTGCCGCAATCAGACCGGCGATTTCTCCAACACCCATCATGTACCTCTTTTCTGTCCCACGGTGACCCGCGAACACAATACCCGCCTAACAGTAGTCAAAAGCCACGACGGAAGGCAAATTCGTTCACTGGTTATATGAAATGACGGTCACTGCCTGATCGATTGGTTGTTCCGTGTCGAAATCAAGGCTGGTGACCGACCCGTTTGCCGGTCGTTCGCTGAGGTCATAGCCTTCGGGCGCATAACGATGCATCAGACTCAGCAAGGTATTGCCATGAGAAATCTGCAGCACATGATCGCCGTCCTTCAGCAACGGATTTGCGGCGATCAGCGAAAATCCCCCCTCGACGCGTTCCCAGTATTCGGCATCGGACTCGGCGTCATGGAACGGATCGGCCTCTTTCAGAAAGTCACGGGTGGCCGCAAGGCCGAATTTCGCCACGATGTCATTGTAGTTCTTGGCCCCGTGAGGCCCGCCGGCAGCAGTCCATGCGACGCTCATGTCCTGTCCCTCGAAATATCCATAGAACTGTTCGCGCAAATGCATGTCGCTGATCAACGCCGGACGGACATGCCCTGCCAACTCATTCATGTCGAGAATGCGCTGCGCGGTTATCTGGGCGCGCGTGGTGTCGGAACAATAGGCGGCGGCGAAATCGTAATCGCGCAACTTGGTTGCGGCCTTGTCGGCATCGGCGATGCCGGACTGCGTCAGTGGCGAATTCGACCACCCTTGCAGACGGTTGTATCGATTGAAGAACGTCTGTCCGTGACGGACGAGATGGAGATGAAGCAACATGCTTTCATGCTACCCGCTGAAGTGGGAGAAACGCATGCACTACGATGGGATTATGAGTCATTTCATTTCACGTTGGCTGGTTTTGACCATAGCGGCCGGGGTCATGGTTGCCCTGCTGCCCGGCATGCATGCCATCGGAGACCCTCCGATTCTTGGCATCGGGGCGTTCGCACTGTTCATGGCACTGATCAATGCTTCGATCAAACCGATCGTGCATGCCATAGCATTGCCGTTTTCCATTCTGTCGTTCGGTCTGATCGCCCTGATCATCAACTGGCTGTTCATGCAGCTCGCCTCCTGGCTGGCCATGAGCCTGTTCGACGTGGGCGTCGTCATCGACGGCTTCTGGTGGTCCGTCATCGGTTCGCTGATCATGTCGATCGTATCCACCATCGTCGGCGGCATTATCGGCGGCATGTTCGCGGACTGATCAGCACCTGCGGAATCCCCGCAGATAACGCAGATAGCAAAGAGCCTCGCGGCCATAACGGCGGCGAGGCTCTTGCTGTATGTCCTTATACTGTATGTTCTTACAGTATGTGAATCCAGATCAGCGGGCGTAGAATTCGACCACGTACTGGATGTTGACCTGCACCGGGATTTCCTCGGCTTCAGGCTTGCGAGTCAGGGTGGCCTTCAGGGAAGGCAGGTTGACGTCCAGGTAGCCCGGGACCGCCGGCAGCACATCGCGGTGCACGCCTTCGGCAGCAATCTGGAACGGAACCATGGTCTGGCTCTTGGCCTTGACCTGAATGGTCTGGCCAGGCTTGACGCGGTAGGACGGGCGGTCGACGATGTTGCCGTCGACGAGAATGTGACGGTGGACCACGAACTGACGGGCCTGGGCGGTGGTGCGAGCGAAACCTGCACGCAGAACCAGGGCGTCAAGACGGGTCTCGAGATCGGTCAGCATGGCGTTACCGGTCTGGCCGGCGGTGTGGGTGCCCTTCTCGTAAGCGGCGCGAAGCTGCTTCTCGGAAATGCCGTACTGAGCGCGAAGACGCTGCTTCTCGCGCAGACGCACTGCGTAATCGGATTCAGTGCGGCGGCGGGTGCGGCCGTGCTCACCCGGAGCATACGGACGCTTTTCGAAGATGCGCTGAGCCTTAGGGGTCAGAGCGATGCCGAGGGCGCGGGAAAGACGCACCTGACGGCGAGAACGCTGAACGTTCGTCATTGGTTTAATCCTTTGTTTGTTCTGTCGTTGTCTGAACGGAACGCGCGTCGATCACTCGACCCGCGCTGAGCCAGCCTCTCCAGTGCTTCCTTCGCGGCAAGCGCGAACGGCAACCTTCGACAAGGTCGGCCGCCGACCCACTGATGGGCTAAGACTCCAGACGGCATACGTCTACAAGACGCACACCAATCGTCAATGATACACACAGGGGCGGGACTAGCATCGAACAGCCTGGCATTCGGCATGTCTTGCCCTATGCCTCGCTCAGCACTCCCCTATCCATGCGGAATACGTAGTCCACATATGCCAGAGCGTCCGGGTCATGCGTGACCATCAACACAGCGGTACCGCCATTCGCGACATCCCGTAGCAGCCGCATGACGATTGCGGTGCTTGCCGCATCCAGATCACCGGTGGGTTCATCGGCAATGAGCAACTTCGGCCGATTCATCAGCGCGCGTGCGATGGAGACGCGACGCATCTCACCGCCGGAGAGCTCCTTCGGATAACAGTCGGCCAGATCGGCGATTCCCAGCATTTCCAGCAACTCACGGGCACGCCCGACAAGACGGTCGGAAGAACGGACGGCCGTATCCGTGGCGATCGGTGCCGCCGCGATTACATCTGGCAGACCGTCGTCCACCTGCGTCTGGCCGGAAGGCATCTTCTCGGCATCATCGTTCTCCTGAGCATCATCGTTGCCATCGATCTCTTGATTGCCGGACTCGAGTACCGCCGGAAGAATCACGTTATCGATTACGGTGAGATTCGGCAGCAACGTCTGACTCTGCGTCACGAATCCGATCACCCGGTTGCGTATCGCCGACATCTGTCTGTCACGTAAGGCGACGATATTCCGCCCATCAAGCGTGATCGTGCCGTCAGTAGGACGCAGCAATCCGGTAATGAGGTTGAGCAGCGTACTCTTGCCGTTGCCGGAACGCCCCACGATGGCGATGAATTCACCTTCCCTCAGAATGAGGTTCACATGATCGACCGCCGCGAACGGCTTGCCACGGCGCGTGAATTCACGGGTCAGATCGTGCAGCTCCAATACGTTCATGCTCACTCCCCCTCCCTCAACGTCAGATAGGTTTCCGGTGCGGACAGTTTCACCGCGGTGGCGATGGATGCGATCACACCGGTAATCACCGCGAATACGAAACTCACGGCGATCAGCAGCATTACGTTCCACACGCCGGATTGCAGATAAGGCAGTTGCAGCTGTCTGCCGATCAGCGTGCTGAAGGGGAAGATCGCCAGCGAAGCGAGCGCCACGCCGATTGCACCGCCCAATGCGCCGATTATGACGGATTCCCTGATGATGATGCCCACCAATGTGGAGCGTGTGGCCCCCATGATGCGGTACGCGGCGAATTCACGTTTGCGCTCATTCATGGCGGAGGCGAATACCGCAAGCAGTACGATCAGCCCCATGATCCAGAACACGGCCACGAAAATCGTCACATATCCCACGATGACCGTCAGATTGTTCTTGGTGGTTGCGGTGATGCCGCCCGGATAGACATAGCCAAGGCCTTTGAGTCCCGTGGCTTTGGTGATGTTGGAGGCGACCTGCTGTGCGGAATAGCCATCCTTGACCTTGATCAGGATGGCGGAGACCGCTTTGTCGGCATATTCCTGCGGAATGGCGGGATGCCCGACCTTCGCGGAATAGGAAACGACGTCGGGGACGGTGTTCATATTGACGAATACGGAATTGTCAAGTGACGTACCCGTGTTCGCCAGCTGCGCGGCGACCGGGAATTCGTGCCCATACAGCTTGACGGTGTTGTTTCCGGATACGTTGATGCTGGCTCCGGCGATGATCTGGCCGTCTTCGAGCACACCGTCGAATTGCGAGCCGATCCATGGGGTGATGACGAAATCGGTTTGCGGGTTGAAGCCGATGATCTGCACCTTGTCGTCGCAACATGCGGCGGCCAGCGACGAAATGTAGGTCTGTGCGGTGATTTCGTCGATGCCGTCGGCCTTCGATACCTCGTTTTCGATGTCGTTGGTGAAGTAGAAGGTACTCGATCCGCCATTCGTCAGCAACGCCTCGGCTTCGTTTTTCGTATTCTGCGGGGTAACCATCAGATCGGCGCCCATACGTTCCTGCATGCTATTCAATCCCGCTTCAAGGTTCATCGACAGCAGGGAGCCTCCGTAAAAGGCGACGGTGAGCATGGTGACCACGATGACGAGGGCCGTGGTCCGAAACGGCTTGCGCCTGAGATTCGTCACAGGCAGGCCGGCAAGGGTGACATGATTCATATCAGCGATGCTTTGCCGGCTTCAGGTCAAGGTATGCGGCGATGACGGAGAATACCGTGGTGAGTACGCCCAGCACGATCAGCGTAGGCAGCGTCACCATGTGGCAATGCATCATCGCGCCCTTGC
Organism: Bifidobacterium sp. MSTE12; assembly: GCF_000513015.1. Taxonomy (NCBI): domain Bacteria; kingdom Bacillati; phylum Actinomycetota; class Actinomycetes; order Bifidobacteriales; family Bifidobacteriaceae; genus Bifidobacterium; species Bifidobacterium sp. MSTE12. Next base: position 98,512 of record NZ_AZYA01000003.1, read on the forward strand.
ACACGCCGATCAGCACGGTCGGTACCAGAATCACCAGCACGCCCAGTACGGCGTTGGCGATGTCCAGACCGGCGCGGGTCGCTTCGGCGACAAACAGACCGATGATGGCGAGCAATGCGATGACGATGCCGATGCCGAGCGCTGCCTGCGCGGTGTAATGGCAGGCCATCGGCATGTCCGTGACCTCGCACACATGGGCGAAGGTTCGCGGGGCGACGGCGATCAGCACGCCAAGGACGAACTGCGCAATGGCTGCGAAAAGTTTCTTGTTCATGATTTCCTCTCGACAAATAATCAGGCAACGCCCGATTATCGCAGTGTTGACCATGAAAGAAAAGTCTTGACTTTTCACGTTCGTAGTGATAAAGCGCCTGTCGAAAGCTCTCAGAGCTTTTCGATAGCTGAACCGTCAAACGGGGAACCCAGTGGGTTCCACGTAGGTGAAGTGAGCGGCACCGCCGCGAAGGGCGCCTGTCGAAAGCTCTCAGAGCTTTTCGATAGGCGCCACGCGCAGCATCAGCCGCTTGATGCCATCCGTGCCGAAATCCACGGTGATAACGGAATTGCGGCCCTTGTCCTGCGTATCGACGATGGTGCCCAAGCCATACTGGTCGTGCGTGATCTTGTCTCCGATATGGAAATCCTCGATATTGAGGTTATTGTCCTTGCTCAGTGCGGAGGCGGGTGTGGTTCTCGGTTTGTCAAGCGCCTTCGGTTTGGTGTGACGGGTGGTCACCTTGCCGGCCTTGGCGGACTTGCCGGAACCGTAGGAAGACGATCCGTACGAGGATCGCGAACTCGAACCGTACGCGGCACGGCCCGAACCGTAGGACGAGCCACCACGGGAGGATGACGAGCCATATGACGATCCTCCATACGAAGAGCGAGAACCGTATGAGGTCGTTCCACCATAGGATCCGCCACGTGAGCCATATCCGGAGCCGCCGAACGACGAGGTGCCGAAGTCGTCATCGCCCCAACCGCCGAATTCGTCGTCATCGTCGAAGCCGCTCTGCCAACCGCCGCGCATGCGTTCCATGCCGGCTTCCTTACGCTTCCAATCGATGAGATCCTCCGGAATCTCATCGAGGAACTGGCTTGGCATCATTTCGTTGGCCTGTCCCCATTGCGCACGCACCGCCGCTCGGGTCACATACAGACGCCTTTTCGCACGGGTGATGCCCACATAGGCAAGACGACGTTCCTCGGAAAGCTCACTTGTATCTTCCATGGCTCGTGAATGAGGGAAGGTACCCTGCTCCATGCCGGTGAGGAACACGACCGGATATTCAAGGCCCTTGGCGGTATGCAGGGTCATCATCGTGACCTTGCCGGAATCCTCGTTCTCACCGGGCAACTGATCGGAATCCGCCACCAATGCGGTGGTTTCCAGGAATCCCGCCAATGTGGCGTCCGGCGTGTTCTGTTCGAATTCCGCCGCTACGGATTGCAGCTGCGAAAGATTATCCACGCGTGAGGCGTCCTGCGGATCTTCGGAGCGTTGCAGTTCCTCCAGAAGTCCGCTTCTGGACAGCACCTCCGCCACCACTTCGGATGGTTTGGCGTCATGCGCCTTCGCAAAGTCGACCAATTCGTGCATCAGGTCGCGGAACGCTCCCAATGGCTTCGCCGTTCGTCCGGTCATGCCTTCGATCTGGTCAAGATGTTCGATGCCGTCGAAGAACGTCGTGCCATGCCGATCCGCATACATGGCGACCAGCCCTTCCGCACGGGCGCCCAGCCCTCGTTTCGGCACGTTCAGGATGCGACGCATGTTCACGTCGTCGGCGGGGTTCACGATGGCCTGCAAATATGCGATGGCGTCCTTGACTTCTCTGCGTTCGTAGAATTTGGTGCCTCCTACCAACTGGTATGGCAGGTTGGCGTTGATCATCGCCTCTTCCAGCGAACGCGATTGCGCGTTGGCCCGGTACATGATGGCCATGTCGCTGTAGGCGATGCCTTCCTCCGTATGCAGCCTTGTGATTTCGGATGCGATATAGCCGGCCTCCTGCTGCGCGTTGTCGGCTGCATAGCCGATGATCGGATCACCTTTGCCGAGTGCGGTCCACAGTTTCTTCGGCTTGCGGTTCTCGTTCTTCGCGATCACCGCATTCGCCGCATCCAGAATGGTCTGCGTCGAACGGTAGTTCTGTTCGAGCATGATGGTCTTCGCGTTTGGGAAGTCCTCTTCGAAATCCTGGATGTTGCGGATGTCGGCGCCGCGGAAGGCGTATATGGACTGATCGGAGTCACCGACGACGGTAACCCAGGAGGGTCCGACCCGGCCCGCGCCCGTGGCATGCGGATCGGCCTGCTCGCCCGAATCGATGCCGGAGAGTTCACGCACCAATACGTATTGGGCGTGATTGGTGTCCTGATACTCGTCCACGAAAATGTAACGGAATTTGTGCCGGTAATAATCGCTCGCTTGCGGGCACGTTCTGAACAGTTCGACGGTGCGCATAATCAGATCGTCGAAGTCCACGGCGTTGGCCTGGGCCAGACGGTACTGGTATTCGGAGTACACCACGGCGAACAGTTCCTCGACGTTGTCGAACCGTCCCAGCTGGTAGCCGCGTTGCCCCGGCCGGTAATCGGCGGCATAGGTCTTGAGCTGGTCCTTCCACGAGATCAGTGAGTTCTTGTAGTCGGAGATCTTGCCGAGAATCATGCGCGGCGTATAGCGCTTCAGGTCAATGTTCAGATCGGCGCCGATCAGCTTGATCAGTCGTTCACTGTCAGCGGTGTCATAGATGGAGAATCCGGATTTCAGGCCGATCTGGTCGCCGTCGCGTCGCAGGATGCGCACGCAGGCGGAATGGAACGTCGAAATCCACATGCGTTCGGCTTCCGGTCCGACGAGTGCGGCGAGACGTTCCCTCATCTCGGCCGCGGCTTTGTTGGTGAAAGTGATGGCGAGAATCTGGCTTGCCCAGATGCCATGAGCCAGAAGCCATGCGATACGGCGTGTCAGCACACGGGTCTTGCCTGATCCCGCACCTGCGCCGATAAGCAATGCCTGACCGTAGTACTTCACCGCTTCGCTCTGCTGCGGATTGAGATCCTTGATCAACGTTTGCGGATCGCACAAGACGGGTCCCATGTTCTGCTGCACCGGTTCCACTTTCCTTCTCGACATCGTATATTCGCGGAATACATATCTACCACACGCGCAGGTCAGAGGAAGACGTTCGGATAGTCAATTGACGCGCGTATATTGACTGCCATATGCGGCTCGCCGCATGCCACCTACCATGCTGCGTTCGCAGCCGACAACACCTAAGGGGATTCATGAAGGAGCTTGAAGAGCGCATTCGCGAACAGGGTACCGTCAAGCCGGGCGACGTGTTGAAGGTCGACGCCTTCCTCAACCATCAGTGCGATGTGGAATTGTTCGATCATATGGGCGCCGCCTGGGCCGAGCATTTCCAAGGCAAGACCATCACCAAGATTCTGACCATCGAGGCTTCCGGCATCGGCATCGCCTGTGTGGCGGCCCGTCATTTCGACAATGCACCGGTGGTGTTCGCCAAGAAGGCGCAGTCCATTAACCTTGACGGCGATCAGTACACCACCACCGTCTATTCCTTCACCAAGCAGAAGGAATTCCCCGTCATCGTCTCCAAGCGTTACCTCAATGAGGGCGATCATGTGCTGCTTATCGATGATTTCCTGGCCAATGGCAAAGCATTGAGAGGTCTGATTGAGCTGTGTCATAAGGCAGGTGCCGTGGTGGAGGGCATCGGCATCGCCGTGGAGAAAGGTTTCCAAGGTGGCGGCGACAAGCTCCGCGAGGAAGGCTATGACGTCGATTCGCTGGCGATCGTGGAATCGATGGATTCCCAGACCGGTTCCATTACATTCCGCGCATAGTCGTTTCGACTCATACGATTGCACTGCACAACGCTCATTCATGAATTAAGAGAGGATTTACTGTGAGCGAAGAGAAGAACATCACGAAGACGAGTGTCTCGTTCGAGGCGTTGAGCAGCCTGGACGCACCCGTATCGTTCTGGAAGGGCATTCCGTTCGGCCTGCAGCACGTCATGGCCATGTTCGTGGCCAATCTGGCACCGATTTTTCTGGTGGCCTCGGCCGCCAAGATGGATGCCGCGCAGTCGGCCACGATCATTCAGGCCGGTCTGCTGGTGGCCGGCCTGGGCACCTGCCTGCAGCTGTATGGCCTGTGGCTGATCGGTTCCCGTCTGCCGATGGTCACCGGCATCTCATTCACCTATGTCGCCGCCGCCATGTCGATCGCCCAGAATCAGGGCTATGGCGCCGTCGCCGGTGCGGTCGTGCTCGGAGGCCTGTTGGAGGTCGTGCTCGGTTTGACGGCCAAATATTGGCGTCGTTTCGTGCCTCCGATCGTATCCGCGATTGTGGTCACGTCCATCGGCTTCTCCCTGTTGTCCGTCGGTGCCACCAGCTTTGGCGGCGGTTCCGGCGCGAAGGATTTCGGTAGCTGGCAAAATCTTACGCTCGGTCTGATCTCGCTGGTGGCATGCCTCGCGTTCCAGTTGCTGATGAAGGGCACCGCCAAGCAGCTGTCCGTGCTGTTCGGCTTGGTTGTCGGCTACGTGGTTGCGATTGTCATGGGCAAGGTCGATTTCTCCGGTTTCTCGAGCCTGCAGGTGGTGTCGGTCCCTCACTTCATGCCGTTCCAGCTTGAGTTTGATCCGGGTGCGATCATTTCCTTCGCATTGCTGTATGTGGTCTCCTCCGTGGAAGTGCTTGGTGATACCGCAGCCCTCACCAAGGTGGGTCTCGACCGTCAGCCCACCGACAGGGAAACCGCCGGCGCCATCGCCGGTGATGGTCTGATCTCCTCCGTCTCCGGACTGTTCGGCTGCCTGCCGCTGACCTCCTTCGCGCAAAACATCGGTCTGGTGGCCATGACGAAGGTCATCAACCGCAAGGTGATTCTTTCGGGTGGCCTGATCCTGGTGCTGGCCAGCTTCGTGCCGGCAGTGGCGGAAGTGTTCAATTCCCTGCCGCAGGCCGTGCTTGGCGGCTGCACCATCATGATGTTCGGCAACATCATCCTGTCGGGCTTCCAGATGATCTCCGAAGCGGGGTACACGCAGCGCAACATCACCATCGCCGCGCTGAGCCTGACCATCGGCATCGGCTTCACGCAGGTCGGCGACATCTTCACCAACTTCCCTCCGCTGTTCCAGTCGATCTTCGCATCCAACTGCATCGCGGTGGCGTTCGTGGTCGCCGTGATTCTCAACGCGGTGCTACCGAGTGAGGAGCACTTCCTGTCCGCTCCGCAGCATCAGGAGGATTAAGGCTCAGCCCATCGACAACGATCAGTATATGAAGCCCCCGATCCGACCTCGGACCGGGGGCTTCGCTGTTTTTCACCGATCAATGGCCTTGCTTAATCCAGCGCTGAATCGCATCCTTGACGGTTTGAGCGTAGATGGTGTTGGTCACTCCCGGATGGATGCCGTCTCCGGCAAGCTCGTCGGCATGGGCTGAAATCGCCGCATCCCAGTCCACCAACACCACATCGTCGCTGTGCGCCTCAGCGAATCGCCGCAGCGTGTCATTGGTGCCAGGAACCCATGACACCGGCGCATGCGCATTGATAAGCACCAGTACATGTTCCGGTCCGATATCGTCAAGAATGTCATTCAATTGGTCATCCGTCACCACGGAATTGGTGGCCAGCCCGATCAACACCCACTGGCGCAGCCCATCGGACTGCCCTTTTGCCTGATCGATAAGACCCTGTGCCTTAAGCATTGAACGCGAGGTTTCGGCATCCACTGCGATTCCAGGAAATACGGACTGCAGACCCTTGCTGGAAGCCAACATCACGGAATCGCCGATTGCCGTCATTTGGTGCCCGGACGGCATCGTATGCACGGGCCTTTTCGGCCTTGGAACCTTACGTCTGTCCAAAACATCATGTCGCCGCTGACGTTGCAACATTCTGGCATTGGCTTCCAACGAAGTCTGAACGCCGGTCTGCGCAGGCGCATTGGCAACGGCATATCCGGCAAAACTCCACGTACAGGTCAATACGAGCACGGTGGCCCACAATCGTAGGCCGTTATCCAAATCAAATGTGTCTGTCGGGCGAATCAGCGCGATGAAACCGGCACGGGCCACCGGGCGCTCAAACAGCATCCATGAAAGGACCGCGAATACGGCGGTCAGCATGACGGTCACCGCCAGTGTACGATCGGCATATCGCGCACCCCACTGCGGGAACACGGCCCGCACGAGCAGCCATAACGGCCAATGCCATAAGTAGATGCCGTAGGAATAACGGCCGATCATGGCAAGCGGTCTGAACACCAGCAAGTCCTGCATCCATGATCCGAAGGGAATGGAGCCGGCTATCAATACTACGGACAGTGTCGAAGCCGACGCAATGGCGAAGCGGAAAGACATGGCTCCTTGACCGATATGACGCATCATCCACAGCAACGCCAATAACGCTACGAATGCGGCAATCGGACCGATCCGTCCCCAACGTGCGTGAATACGGTCCATCAGCTGTGTTTCGGAGACACGGCCGTTGCCGTGCCTGAGTAGCATCAGCGCCCAAGCGAATGCGGCGCCGAGCCATAATCCCATGGCATGCGTATCGGAGCCGAAATACACGCGTGTGGGATCGTCGTCGATGTGGTACCGCAGTCCCATGGACAGGGCGCTGCATATGGCCAATCCGGTCAATACGAATACGGGAATCCACCGATGTAGGCTTTTCAACAACACGTACACCGCAATCGGCACCAGCAGGTAAAACTGCATGAGTACGGACATGAACCACATATGCCGGAACATGTCGGGATTCATTTGCGCGAAATAACTGCTTCCGTTGCTGATGGCGTACCAGTTGTAGCAGCCGAGCAACACGGTGAGTATCTGATTGCGTATACCGACGAGCATGTCGCGATTGATGAACCACGCCATGGCCACCGTGATGGGAATCAGCGCCAGCAACGCCGGGTATATTCGCCGAAACCGTTTGAGATAATACTCGCCCCAGCCGATGCCCCTGCCGGCATCGATACGTCGTAGCAGCGAAGAGACGATCAGGAAACCCGAAATGGTGAAGAACACATCGACGCCAAGGAATCCTCCGGGCAGGACGCCCTGATCGCAGTGGTAGAGCACTATCGCGATCAGGGCGATGCCCTTCAGCCCATCCAAACCGACAAATCGTCGTCCAACCACGAAAAACCGCTTCCTTCGAAAGAACACATGCACGCCATCAAGCGTGACCTTCGTATCGTACTACCATGCGTCCCTCATTCATACGATGCGATGAACGCAACGAGCGGTCTCACATCGGACCGGCAATCATCCGAAAAAACGAAACCGTGTTTCGAATGCGATCGACAATGCGACTGCATTCGAAACACGGTTTTACGAACGGGGTCTCCCCTATATTTGTGAGGAAACGCCTCTCATCACTTGGAGAAGGTGTTGCCGTAGGTGTCCTGGCCGGCATCGGCGATAGCGGCGGACTTGCGGGCGATGGCCAGCTCCTCGTTGGTCGGGATGACGCAGATGGTGATTGCGGAATCCGGAGTGGAGATGATGCGCGGCTCCTTGGAGCGGGTCGCATTCTTCTCCTCATCCAGCTTGACACCGAACGGAGCGAGCTTGTCGCACACCATCTTGCGCACGATGTCATCGTTCTCGCCAACGCCTGCGGTGAAGGTGATCACATCCACGCCACCCATCTGGGCGGTGTAGTTGCCGATGTAGCCGACGATGCGGTGCACGTAGACGTCCAGCGCCAGCTTGGCGTCCTCATTGCCTTCGCCGACCAGACGATGCACTTCACGCAGGTCGCCGTAGCCGGTCATGCCCATCATGCCGGAACGCTTATTGAACAGGGCATCCAGCTCGTCCACGTTCATGTGGGCGTTACGGATCAGATGGAAGACGACGGCCGGATCGATGTCACCGGTACGGCCACCCATCATGAGGCCTTCCAGCGGGGTCAGACCCATGGAGGTCTCGACCGGCTTGCCGGAGATTTCGGCGGAGGCGGAAGCACCGTTGCCGATGTGCAGCACGATCTGCTTCAGGCCCTCGGCAGGCTTGCCGATGACGGCCGGCACCACGGAGGAGATGAACTCGTGGGAGGTGCCGTGGGCACCGTAACGACGGATGTGGTACTGGTCGGCGATCTCCTTGTTCAGCGCGTAGGTGCTGGCCGCCTTCGGCAGCTGGAAGAAGAAGGAGGAATCGAACACGAAGATCTGCGGAACATCCGGCAGCAAGGAGCGCATGACTTCGGCGCCCTTGGCCTCCGGGCCGTTGTGCAGCGGAGCGAGCACGGCAAGATCCTTGACCTGATTGATGGTCTTGTCGGTGACCAGGGCCGGATCCGGGAAGAGGGAGCCACCCTGAACGACACGATGGCCGACGGCGACGATGCCGGCTTCGTCCAGCTTCGGACCGAACTCATCGAAGAAGCCGAGAACGCGCTTCAGACCCTGCTCGTGGTCGTGAATCGGCTCTTCCAGCTCATGCTTTTCACCGTTGAACTCGTGCTTGTAGTGGCCGTCAACCGGCTCGCCGATCTTCTCGACCAGGCCGGAAGCAATACCTTCACCGGTTTCAAGATCAACCAGCTGATACTTGATAGAGCTGGAACCGGAATTGATGACAAGGACGGTTTTCGCCATTGTGGGCATCCTCCATGTGTTATATCGATGTGCCGCTTACGCGACTTTCCAAAACCTTAGATTACTCGTTGCTTGCTACAAAATGCCGTATTACTGGGCTTCGATGGCCGTCAGGGCAACGGTGTTGATGATGTCCTGCACGGTGGCGCCACGGCTCAGGTCGTTGACCGGACGATTCAGCCCCTGCAGCACCGGGCCGACCGCCACCGCGCCGGAAGAGCGCTGCACGGCCTTGTAGCCGATGTTGCCGGCGCACAGGTCCGGGAACACGAACACGTTAACGTGTCCAGCAACCGGATCGCCCTTAGCCTTGGTTGCGGCTACGGTCGGCGACCAGGCGGCATCGAACTGGATGGAACCGACCACGGCCAGTTCAGGAGCCTTGTCCTTGACGATTGCGGTGGCTGCCTCGACCAAATCGACATCCGGGCCCTTGCCGGAGCCGAGCGTAGAGTATGAGAGCATGCCGACTTTCGGTTCCAAACCGAATGCTTTGGCGGTTTCGGCGGACTGGATGGCGATTTCCGCCAGCTGTTCGGCGTTCGGATTCAGGTTGATGGCACAGTCGGAGAATACGGCCACATGATCCTTGAAGCACATGAGGAACGCACCGGAAACCAACGAGGTGCCCGGTTTGGTCTTGATGACCTGCAATGCCGGGCGAACCGTGTTGGCGGTGGAGTTGACGGATCCGGACACCAGACCGTCGGCCAGGCCGAGCACCACGAGCATGGTGCCGAAATAGCTGGCATCGGTCAGTTGCTTACGCGCCTGATCCTCGGTCATGCCCTTCTTGGCGCGCAGTTCGCACAGCTTGGCGACCATCGGCGTGAGCACTTCCTCATCATCCATGGCTTGGAACTTCGCCTTGCTCAGGGATTTCAGACCCAGTTCCTCGCCTCGGGCCAAAATCGCGTTCTCGTCGCCCACGATGATCAGGTCGACGACGTCACGCTCCAGTAGGTAATCGGCAGCCTTGATGATACGGTCCTCTTCGCCTTCCGGCAGTACGATGGTTTTCCTGTCGGCCTTGGCCTTGCCTAGTAGGCTGTACTGGAAGGCATATGGCGTAGTCGGCACCTCGAACGGTGCGTCGATTGCCGCCAGAAGGTCGGCGGTGTCGACGTTGAAGGAGAACGCTTCGGAGGCCTTTGCGACGGCACCTTCCTCGCTGAAATCGACTGCGGGAAGCGTCCATACGGGAACCGGATAATCCGCGAATTCAGCATGCAGGGCTTCCGGCTGATCGTCCTTGCATCCGGTGATGAACACGCCGACGACCTTGGTGCCGGCCGCCTCGATGGTGGCGGTGGAAGCTTCGACGGTGAACCTCACCTGTTCCGGAGTACGGTTGATGGTACAGACGGCCAAAAGAACGGGGGCCTTAAGGTCGGCGGCGACATCGGCGTTGAATGCAAAAAGAGCGGGATCATTGACGGGGGATTTGTCGGTGCCCACGATGACGACGGCTTCGGGCTGTGCGGCCTCAATGGCCTCGGTATATGCGGCGACGATGTCGGCGCGAGAACCCGCCTTGTCTTCACGGGCGCGGCGTGGGCAGACGCCGACGGACTGTTCACGGGTCAGACCGGTGTTGCTGGCTTCAAGCAGGATGTCGGTGAACGTATCCTTACGGCATACGGCCGGGCGGAACACTGCGGTCTTCTTGATGGACGCCAGTGCTGTGACGACTCCTAGGGCCACGACATTGCGACCGTTCGCGGCTTCAGGGCTGATAATGGTGACGCTGGTAAGACTCACGGTGTCTCCTATTCCTTCATTCATATGCATGGGTGACTGCGTTGTTCACACCATCAGCAATTGTAATGCGTGAACGATTATGAGTGCACCTATGTGGATCGGGGTGTCGGGGTCCATCTTACGTGCGCAATGTAAAGACCCCGGGGGAACAAAGTCCCTCGGGGGTCTTATTCAAGCGATCAGGCTGTAACGCCTAGGCTCACTCGTTATCGCCGGCGGTTGCGGCGGTAGCGGAGACAGCACCCTGCTTGTTGGTGTTGACGCCGGAGTACACCCAGTCGGTGTAATCCGGGTGATCGTAGCCGTTGTCGACTGCGAACTGGAAGGCTTCCTTGCGGAAGGCCTCGAGCTCGTCGATCTTGTCGGCGTACTTGTCAGCGTCGATCATGCGCAGAGCTTCGGCAACGAGCTCGTAGCGATCGATGTTGTTCACGCGCACCATGTCGTACGGGGTGGTGGTGGAGCCCTGCTCCTCGTAGCCGTGGACGTTGAAGTTGTCGTGGTTCGGGCGATCGTAGATCAGACCACGCACGTCGCGGGCATAGGAGTGGTAGGCGAACAGGACCGGCTTGTCCTCGGTGAACAGGTCAGCGAAGTCGGCGTCGGAGATGGCTTCGTCATTCTCCTTGGTGGACTGCAGCTTGACCAGATCCACAACGTTGACGACCTTGAACTTGATGCCCATGGCATCGAGCTTGTCGGCAGCGGCCATGATCTCCTGAGCCGGGACATCGCCAGCGGAGGCGAGCACGATCTGTGCTTCGTCGTTGGACTTGGCGGTGGAGGCCCACTCCCACTCGGCGGCACCCTTCTCGAGCTCGGCGCGAGCTTCGTCCAGGGTCAGCCAGGTGGCGGCCGGCTGCTTGCCGGCGATGATGGCGTTGATCATGTCGGTGGACTTGTAGCACTTCTCAGCCACGGCGAGCAGCATGTTGGAATCCACCGGGAAGTAGATGCCGATCACGTGATCGTTGTTGAAGCACTTGTTCAGCAGGACGGAGGTGACACCCGGATCCTGGTGGGAGAAGCCGTTGTGATCCTGACGCCACACGTGGGAGGAGACGAGCAGGTTCATGGAGGAGATCGGCTTGCGCCACGGGATCTCGCGGACGGTAGCCTCGAGCCACTTGGCGTGCTGGTTCAGCATGGAGTCGATCACGTGCACGAAGGACTCATAGGAGCTCCAGATGCCGTGACGGCCGGTGAGCAGGTAGGCCTCGAGGAAGCCTTCCATCTGGTGCTCGGAGAGCTGCTCGGTGACCTGACCGGTGACGGCCATGTGCTCATCAACCTGAGCGGACAGGTAGCCGGCGTCCCACTGCTTGTTGGTGACGTCGTATGCGGCCTGCAGACGGTTGGAAGCGGTCTCGTCCGGTCCGAAGATGCGGAAGGAGTCCGGGTTGTTCTTGATGATGTCGCGGGTGTAGACGCCCAGACGACGGGTGGCCTCGAGCTGGCCCCAGCCGTGGCCGTACTCGGCGACTTCCTTGACCTCGTAGTCCTCGAGGGCCGGCAGGTTCAGCTCTTCGCGGATGCGGCCACCGTTGGCGTTCGGGTTCTCACCGATGCGCAGTTCGCCGGTCGGCATGAAGGCGGTGACTTCCGGCTTCACGGCGCCGTTGGCGTCGAACAGCTCTTCCGGCTTGTAGGACTCGAGCCAGTTCTTGAGGACCTCGAAGTGAGCCTCGGTATCGCGGGCGGAAGCCAGCGGAACCTGGTGGGAGCGCCAGGAACCTTCGGTCTTCTTGCCGTCGATGAACTTCGGGCAGGTCCAGCCCTTCGGGGTGCGGAAGATGATCATCGGGTAGAACGGACGAGTCATGTCGTCGGTCTGAGCGGCGGCCTTGATGTCGCAGATCTCGTCGAAGACGGTCTCGAACAGCTCGGCGAAACGACGGTGGATCGACAGGTGATCCTCGTTGTCGAAGCCGGCGACGAACTCATACGGCTCATAGCCCATGCCGTGGAAGAACTCGTGCAGCTCTTCGTCGGAGATGCGGGACAGGATGGTCGGGTTGGCGATCTTGTAGCCATTGAGGTGCAGGATCGGCAGCACGATACCGTCGGTGCGCGGGTTGACGAGCTTGTTGGACTGCCAGCCGGTGGCCAGCGGGCCGGTCTCGGCTTCGCCGTCGCCGACGATGGCCGGAACGAACAGGCTCGGGTTGTTCATCACAGCGCCATAGGCGTGAGACAGGGCGTAACCCAGCTCGCCACCTTCGTGGATGGAGCCCGGGGTCTCCGGAGCGTAGTGGGACGGGATGCCGCCCGGGTAGGAGAACTGGCGGAAGAACTTCTGCAGGCCAGCTTCATCCTTGGTGATGTTCGGGAAGTACTCGGTGTAGGTGCCGTCCAGGTAGGACTGAGCGGTACCAGCCGGGCCGCCGTGGCCCGGGCCCATGATGATCACGGTGTTCTGCTGGTGATCAGCGATGAGACGGTTGATGTGGCCGATGAGGAAGTTCAGGCCCGGGGTGGTGCCCCAGTGGCCGACCAGACGGTGCTTGACGTCTTCGCGGGTGAAGGGCTCCTTCATCAGCGGGTTGCTACGCAGATAGATCTGGCCGATGGAGAGGTAGTTGGCTGCACGCCAGTACTTATCCACACCTTCGATAGCTTCCTCGGAAACCGGAGCGTTCAGCTTCTTCCAAGGGGTGCCAATAACAGGACTCGTCATGTGTACTCCTGTACTCCTGCACTGTGTTGTGCGATTGTTTATTTTCATTAGGTCCTGAACCTCGCAAAACCTTGCGGTTGCGCGGCTGGTTCATTCCCAATCACTTGAGCATATTACGAGCGAGGTGCGACTTTTGGCTGTTTTTTTGCGACTGTGTGCGCAAATGTTGTTATTTTGATACAAACTGAGAGCTTTTATCGGGGCTTTTGTGAATACTCGCAGTATCGTGAAAAGGGGTTATAAACGGCTCAATATCAACGATTTTCAATCGATTGAGACATATAGCCACGTTCGTTTTACGATGTTCACTCGCGGCGTGTTGAGTCGAACATAGTAAGCAATTGTGAGATTCGTTCACCTTGTGTTTACAGCGTTTCCAATGTCGCCTTGCACCGCCACAATGGAGCCATTATCATTGTCGGTTTCTAATTACCTCGTACCAAGGGAGAGTGTTATGGCGACAGGTCCTGTGCTCGTTGTTGATTTCGGAGCCCAGTACGCCCAGCTGATCGCACGTCGCGTGCGTGAGGCCAACGTCTATTCGGAACTCGTGCCGCATTCCATGCCGGTAGACGAGATGCTGGCCAAAGATCCGCAGGCCATCATCCTTTCCGGCGGCCCGGCTTCAGTGTTCGAACCCGGCGCCCCGCGCGTGGACAAGAAGCTGTTCGAGGCTGGCGTCCCCGTGCTGGGCATCTGCTACGGCTTCCAGGCCATGGCCTATGCGCTGGGAGCGGATGTCGACAAGGCGGCTTTGGGCGAGTATGGCAAGACCGAGACCACCATCGATGAGGCTGAAGGCCTGCTCGAAGGCTCCCCTGCCGAGCAGAACACATGGATGAGCCACGGAGTGGCCGTCAAGACCGCTCCGGAAGGCTTCGAAGTGCTGGCACACACCGAAGGCGCCCCCGTCGCAGCCATGCAGGACGAATCCCGCAAGTTGTACGGCGTGCAGTGGCATCCGGAAGTCAAGCACACCCCGATGGGACAGCAGCTCATCGAAACCTTCCTGCACAAGTGCGCCGGCTTGCCGAACAACTGGGATGCCTCCGGCATCATCGAAGACCAAGTGAAGAAGATTCGCGACAAGGTCGGCGACGCCCAGGTGATCTGCGGTCTGTCCGGCGGCGTCGATTCCGCCGTCGCCGCGGCCCTCGTGCACAAGGCCATCGGTGACCAGCTCACCTGCGTGTTCGTTGATCACGGCCTGCTGCGCAAGGGCGAAGCCGAGCAGGTCAGGCACGACTTCGTCGAGGCCACGGGCATCAAACTCATCGCCGTCGACGCTTCCGAGGACTTCCTCACCGCGCTGAAAGGCGTGAGCGAGCCGGAGAAGAAGCGCAAGATCATCGGCGAGAAGTTCATCCGTACTTTCGAAAAGGCCCAGCGTCAGGTCATCGAGGAAGCCGGCGCTTCCGGCAAGGAAGTCAAGTTCCTCGTACAGGGTACCCTCTACCCGGATGTCGTGGAATCCGGCGGTGGCGACGGTGCGGCCAACATCAAGTCGCATCACAATGTGGGCGGTTTGCCGGATGACATCAAGTTCCAGCTCGTCGAGCCTCTGCGCACCCTGTTCAAGGATGAGGTGCGCGCCATCGGCACCGAACTTGGCCTGCCGGACGAGATCGTCTGGCGTCAGCCGTTCCCGGGACCGGGCCTGGGCATCCGCATCATCGGCGAAATCACCAAGGAACGTTTGGACTTGCTACGCGAAGCCGACGCCATCGCCCGTAAGGAACTATCAAAGGCCGGTCTGGATCGCGACATCTGGCAGTGCCCGGTCGTGCTCCTCGCCGACGTGCATTCCGTGGGCGTGCAGGGCGACGAGCGTACCTACGGTTCGCCGATCGTGCTGCGCCCGGTGTCTTCCGAAGACGCCATGACCGCCGACTGGTCGCGTATTCCGTACGACGTACTGGCCACCATCTCGACGCGCATCACCAACGAATGCCGTCAAATCAACCGCGTGGTACTCGACTGCACCTCCAAGCCGCCGGCAACCATCGAGTGGGAGTAACAGGAATACGTGCGATATACGTGCACGATACGATAGATGGCATCCATGACGCATGCTGTCATGGATGCCATCGTCGCGCTTAGCCGTAAGTCAAGATGCCATGCGGGCCTATTTCGCATGTGCATGGGCAGGATATCAGGTAGATGCCAAGTGCCAGCACTCACTTTCGGCGCGCTATCAACTTTTCTGTAACGGGGAGATGTTCATATGCCCAACGGCACCGTTTTGTCCATCTTCACACGCTCACGCCGCGGCCTCCTGACCACCATATGCGCGAGTGTCACCCTCCTCTACCTTGCGTTGGTGATCGCCCTCGCCTGCGCCTGGCCTCCCTCGGCCCCCGTGCCGTCCTCCGATAACGCCAGTGCCTTCTCTTTCATCGATCGCACCGCTCTCAACTGCATCTTCGGCATCGTGTTCTCGTTCTGGGGCGTCATGGCTTACCTGCGTTGCCTCGACCCGCGAATCTCACGTCGCCTTGCCGCCATAGCCGTGATACTCACCTTGTGGCTCACGGCCGTGACCATCAAATGGAACACGACCGACCTCAAGCTTGCGCGCTACCTCTGGTACGGCTACTACATCCCCATGGCCTGTCTGCCACCGCTCTGCCTTTCCTGCGCGCTGAAGTCAGCCGGCATTGAGCTTGGCAAAACGGCTGTACGGCTTAAAACCGCTTGCATAGCACTCGGCATCGTGCTTGCCGTGCTCGCGCTCACCAACGACGTCCACCGGCTCTTCTTTACCTTTGACGTACCCAACCCGGGCCTTGTGGGCATGTACTCCTACGGCCCTGCCTACTGGGCCTTCTTTGCCTACAATACCCTGTACTACCTCGCCTTTTTCTGCGTTTTGTGGCGCTCGAGCAGAAGCGCAATGCGCGGTCTCGTGGTGCCAGCAGCCACGGTCGCAACGACAGGACTCCTCTTTTGCGCCGCTTACGCCCTCCGTGCGAAATGGGCGGTTTCGTTCAACTTCTCCCTCGTGTACGGAATCATCGTCATGGTGACACTCGAACTCTGCCTCGACCTAGGACTCATCCCCTCCACGAGGTCGTTCAAAAAGGTATTCGACGATCTTCCTTTCGATCTCAAGATCTTGTCACGCAACGGCTCCCTGTACCACCAGACCAAAGTGGCCGGCCCGCTGAATGCAAACGCCGTCAACCGCGCGAATCACGGCACACCAGGATCATTCAGACTGCCAGACCTCCCCGACAGTCTATTCATCGTCTGGCCGCTCTCTGGCGGAACGGCGCTCCTCACCCAAGACATGAGCGGACTCAACGAACTCAACCGAACCCTAGGCAAACAAGGCACCGAACTCAAACGCGACCTTGAGGCCCTCGAACACGACCGTGAGCTTGTCGAACTACTGACGGAACTCGAGGTGAAGTCGCGCCTTGTGGACGATGTCGACGCCGCACTATCCGCGTCCATGGCCGAGGTCACAGCGTTGTTGAACAACCTGCCGACCGAGCCACACGCTCGCCAGCGACAGCTGGAACGTGCGCGCATGCTCGTTGCCTACTGCAAGCGCAAGGGCTCGCTCGTCCTTGCAGAAGCGGCCGACCCGGAGCTTGACCGCGACCGTATCCGCCTTATCGCTAACGAGTTGGCCTGTGATCTGCGCGCCGTCGGTATCGATTGCGCCGCTCTCGTCAATCTCGACCATCCCGTTGCGGCCCAGCAGGCGAGCACGCTCTACGACTGCATCTATGACATGGCCTTTATGGCATTCGAATGCTCGTCTCCAGCACTCATCTATCATCTTGGCGAACGCGATGACGGCTTGATTGAGCTACGGGCCCATCTACAATCCGACGACGAAGAAGACCTTAGCTCACTACCCCGCACGCAGGCCCTGCGGGAACGCCTAGACAAATGCGACGTCATCTACGCGCTGACCGGCAATACCGGACAGCTAGTGTTGCTCGCCCGCGTAAAGGGCGGTGAGTGCGTATGAACCCGCTCTTGCTCAACGAGCCCTGCCTGATGCTCGTGGTTGCCGGCGAGTTCGTGTGCGCAAGCCTTCAGGTGGTCCACCTGTTCCTGATTGCGTTTCAGACGGCTCCGAAATCAAGGCGGCTCATGTGCATCCTCGAGGCTGCGATTCTGGGTCACCTGGCCCTTGCATTAATCCTCACCGTCGGTGCAGGGCTCATCGGTGCGCCGGTCCTGGCCCGGGCACTGGCATCCTTTCCCGCCTTTGGCGTGCTATGGATCAACGCGCTCTTTGCAGCATGGACGTTTGCCCTCGCATTACGTGCAAGACGCATCGACTTTATGTTCGACGCCCTGCTCATGGCCCTGTGCACACCAGCGGCCATCACCGCGCTCAGCACGTTATGGAACCTAATTGCCTTGCTCGACCTAACCTGGTTCCTGTTCCGCGGACTTTCTGGAATCGCTCGCGATCTCGTCAGACGCTCAGAGGGTCTCTCGGAACTCAGCACGGCCGAAACGTTAATGGGAATGCCCGCGGGCGTACTGGTCATCGGCCCCACCGGCGGATCCACCTTTATGAACGTGCGGATGAGGGAATGCCTCTCTGCATTGGAGTTGCCCTGCGACCTCGGAGATCAGACCCAGCTGTGGACAAGCCTTTCCGAAATCGGCCGCGACTTGGCCGTTGAAGCAGACTTCCTAGGCGTGCCCGAGACGCTAATGGAGGATAAAGACCGCCTTTTGGTCAATCTTCCCGATAGCACAACGTGTTTATTCGTCCGAGATACAACCGGCGGCCACCGTCCCCTGAGAAGAATCGTATGCCTCGACGTCACCGAGGCAGCGCGTGCAAATGCGGCCCTCGCCAAGACCAACCGCGAACTTGAGGAGGCCGCCACCGAGCTACGGATGCGCCTTGCCGACATCGAGCGCGTGGCACAAGCCTCCGCCTACCTGAGCATGCGCTCGCGTGTGCACGACGTCATTGGGCAGCGGCTCTCGATTCTCCATCGCTATCTCGAGATGGGCATGACCGACCCCGCATCGGTTGCCGAACTCGAGCGGCTCCTCTCATCCGTCATGGTCGATTTGCGCCGTGGCACGGAAGCCGACGCTTCCACCGAGCTCGAAGCCGTTGTATCGGCTTTTGCGCTGGTGGGCGTCGCGATTAAGATGAACGGTGAGCTTCCGGAGGGCAGTGCCGGCGTAGCCTTCACGCACATAATCCGAGAGGCCTGCACAAACTCATGTCGGCATGCCCATGCCAAACAGGTTTTTGTTGAGCTGGAGTGTACTGGCGACACAGCCCACCTCGTCATCACCGACGATGGCGAGTCGTCACCACAACCGCTTATTGAACGGGGCGGTATCACGGGAATGAGAAGAGAGATAGCATCGTTGGACGGTACGCTGAGCGTGGGCTGGGAGCCGACGTTCACGGTTCGTGTCGAAATCCCCGTTAGCGGGAGCACGAGGGAACGGGCAACAACACCGTGCCGCACGACGCAACAGCCTACGATGGAGCCGCTTGCATAGAGGGGGGACTGGCAATGATTGAAGTTCTGCTCGTTGAGGATCAGGCGATGTTACGCGAGAGCCTGGCCTGCGCGATAAACGCCCAGGAGGACATGCACGTCGCAGCTAGCCTCGCAGACGCCACTGAGGCCCCTGAGCGCGCAGCCAGACTCGGATGCGGACTCGTGCTCATGGACGTCTGCACCGAGAACGGCTCCAACGGCATCGTGGCCGCCCGGCGCATCAAGGAGGCGGACCCCACGGTGCGCGTGGTCATCATGACGGGTATGCCCGAAGTTACTTTTGTCGAGCAGGCAAAAGCCGCCGGCGTCGACAGCTTTGTATACAAGAACGTCGGCATCGACGAACTCATGGCCGTCATGCGCTCGACCGCCTCGGGTTACCAGACCTTTCCCCAAAAAACGCCTGACTCGATCTTTTCAGGCACAGCCTCGCTCACGGACGTAGAGATTCAGATCCTACGACTGACGTGCGAGGCCAAAACGCGCAAAGAGATCGCGGCCGAGCTCTACATGAGCGAGGGAACCGTTAAGCGGCGTATCGGCGAAATTCTCGCCAAGACCGGCTACGACAACATCCTGCGCCTGGCTGTGCATGCGGTGGCCGAGGGCAATATCGTTCCCGGCTTGAACGACGAGGCGTAATCGAAGTATCCCCAGCAAAAAGCGGCCGGGAGATTACCATCCCCGGCCGCCTCGTCGCCTTGCTATCTCACGAGCCAGCCAATGCCATCACATCTCTTACTCGATGTTGATATCGTAGATCGCGATGTCGGCAAAGGTCTTGCTGTCGTACACACTGAGCTGGGCATGAATGTCTTTCAACTCGTCTATCGAAGTAAGGCCGTCGTAAGCGCAGATCTCGTTGGCTGTCTCCCCCGGTGAGACGTCCCCGTAGAAGTAGTTTTCATACGTGCCGCCGTTGACGGTGGAATCGTCGAGCATATGCATGCAGATCCTGGCCTCACTGTTGTTGGTAATCGAGAACATGATGCCGGCCATGCCGTTTTCGTCCACAACACGGGCAGTTGCGGTAATGGTCGCGGTCTCATCGTCGGCGATGGTCACCACCGGGTCAATTGCCACGCTCTCGGTCTTGGCATCGTTTCCACTGGCAACATCGGCACTCTCGTTGGATTCCTCCTGCGACTTGCGATCCTTCTTGATCTTTTCTTTCAGGCTATCGTCTCCCTTCTTAAAGACGAGCTTCTCGTCATCATCATTCCTATTGGAGAGGGTCAGGCTATCACCGGAGAGCATCAAAATGCCATCTTCGTCATCGAAGTCCACGGTCGCCTTGTCCATGTCCCACGCCGCGTCTTCGATATCACCAAAGAGATCGAGCGTAGCCTTACCGTCATCGCCTAGATGCAGGATGCACTGTGACCCCTCCTCCGACATGGTCTTGACGTCGTCCTCGGTAATTTCAAGACCACCGGAAGTACCGCTGACAAGCTCCCAGTAACCGACCATCTTCGCGTTCTTGCCACCGGAAACGGGTGAGCAACCGACGAGCACGAAGCATGTAGCAAGCGCACACAGGGCCACAGCAATAAGGGAGTTGAGTTTCTTTTTCATGGCGTGCTCCTTTCTCACGCGATCTTGCTTTTTATTGAGGATCACAGGACCGCCGACGGCCACTTTGGACTGGGATACGTACCCTAACACGCCAGCCAAGCCGGCTGTCGACGGCGACTTATGCGCGCGGCATCATGCCATCGTCCTGTGACCCCGCATCTTCTTGCTACGGGCGCTTACTCCCGCAGCCAGAGCAGAAGTTCCCCGTGTTCTGGGTGCCGCAGTTGGTGCAGAACCAGGGTCCTGCAGCCTCGGGCTTAGGACTCCCGCAGTTGCCGCAAAACTTTCCGGTGTTCTGAGCACCACACGAACAGGTCCAGGCGGCTCCCGCCGCCGCCGTGCCGGTACCCGCCGCGACTCCGCCAGCTGCACCAGCAGGCTGCGCCTGAGCGGGAGCCTGCTGCGCTTGAGACGCCTGACCAAAGAGCTGCGCGGCGTTCATGCCACCCATACCGCTGGCCATGCCCATGCCCATAAAGCCCATGGCGGCACCGGCAGGATTGGCCGCAGCGGTACGCATGGCATCGCTCTGCGCCGAGGCGATGTTGGCCGCCGCTATCGCAGGATTGGCCATGACGGCCGCCTTCTGCAGGTCGCGAATCATCTGTTCCTGATCCTCGGGCGCCGAGATGGTATTTACGCCAAAGGCCGCGATCTCGATGCCACGCCGCTCCTTCCACTCGTGCGAAAGTTCCTCGTTGAGCGCATCGGCCAGCTCCCTGGTGTGGGCGGGCACGGCACTGTAGCGAATGCCCATCTCGCTGATGCGGGCGAAAGCCGGCTGCAGGGCCGTAAGCAGCTCGCTCTTGAGTTGCGAGTCGATAAGATCGCGCGTATAGGCGCTCTCGACGTTGCCGCAGACGTTCTTGTAGAACATCAGCGGATCGACCAGCTTGTAGGAGTACTCGCCGTTACAGCGCACGGTGATGTCGACATCCAAACCGATTTTCTCGTCGACCACGCGAAACGGCACAGGGCTTGCGGTGCCGTACTTGTTGCCTACGATCTCCTTGGTGTTGAAGTAGTAGATGCGCTGATCCTTGCCAGCGTCCCCGCCGAAAGTAAAGCGACGCCCCACCTGTTCGAACGATTTCTTGACCATGTCGCCGAGTTTGCCCGAGAACACCGAGGGCTCAGTACCCGTGTCGTAGACGAATTCGCCGGGCTCGGCGCAGACGTCAACCACCGCACCATTCTCGACGATCATCATGCACTGGCCGTCGGCTACCGCCACGATCGAGCCGTCCGAGATAACGTTGTTCTCGCCCTTGGTGTTGGATCCGCGCTTGCCGACGCGCTTCTCACCCTTGGCAACCAACGTATCGGCGTCCAGAGCCTCGCAATAAAAGTACTCACGCCATTGATCGGCCAATACGCCGCCAGCCGCCCCGACGCCTGCCTTCAGAAGTCCCATGATCTTCTCCTTTCATGAAAAACCGTTTCGTCAAAACTTATGACCCCGAGCTCGCATTCGTTATGACGAACCGGAAGTCAAACGATTAATCCTTTTCATTTTTCTCGTGATGGATGCGCTTGGTGGTGGTATGCGTAAAGGTGTCGAGCTGGCGCGTGATGTTTATCGAAGAGGCGTCAAGATAACGGTCAGCTTCTGTTGCTTCGACCGCGCTTTTCATCTGACCCGTTAGCACCGCACATACGATAAGCGCCACCAACAGTGGAATGAGGAGCATGAAGCCCCATTGCAAAGCCGCTGCATTCTCGGCAAGGAATCCACCGAAGTTGACCGCGGCAAAGCAGATGAGGAAGAAAGCGGCAAAAATACCCACGCCTATGAACGTACGCTTTTTCTTGTCCACCGGCAGGTCACCCACCAAACGACCTGTCTGGCCGTTCATGGCAAAGAGGAACTGCTCGCCTTCCCAGATGGTACCGAGCATCCAGACGGGCATGAGCGCATAGACCGGATCAGCCCAGTTTTTCTCGACTTCGCAGCTATCGCACGTAACGTCGTCATAGCCTTCAATAGAGTTCTCGAGCGCTTGGCGCACGCTCGTATCAATGCGCTTTTCCGCACGTCCGCGACAGGTCTCAGCGTCCTCGTCGTAGCGGTTTGCCACGAATCCCGGCATATAGGCCACCGAGTACGGCACAAGCGCACCGTAGTCGAACGGCTCGATGGCATCCATGTGGGCATCGGGCATCTTGCTCGAGCCATCCACTGGAATACGTTCAAAGGATACGGAGCCCTCACGCTCAACGTTGAAGTGATCGGTCTCGATAACCTCGTCATCGCCCTCATAATGCCGACGCGTACGCGTGGCTTCAAAGGTCGCGGAGCCCGCAGCGTCGGCATCCATGAGCCAGAAGGGAACGTAAACGCCTTGGACTTCTTTGATTCTGTTGCCGCCGGCAAAACTCTTGGGAAGCAACACCTTGCCCTTGTAGTGCTCGGCCAATGCACTCTCGGCCGCCTTGCGATCAAGTTTGAAAGGAATCACAAGATCGGGACGGAAATCTCCTGAGAAGCGCCCAGCCGCAACCACGGGGTTTCCGCAGTAGGGGCACTCGGAAACGGCGGTTGTATCATCACAGACAAGCTCGGCTGCACAAGACGAGCACACGTAGGCGCCGTTAAGGCTCTCGGCTTCAGTTGCGGCCCCTGCTTGCGCCGCACCGCCAGCGTTGCCTGCAACTGCTTGGGCTCTCTCTTCCGCGCTCTCTTGCTTGGCCGCATAGCGGGCCTCGATATCGGCCAACGCAAATTCCGAGTCGCAGTGGTCACAAACAAGTAGCGCCTTTGCACCGTCGTAGCGTAGGGGGCCTCCGCATGCCGGACACTGGTAATTGACGCTCTCTACACCCATGGCTGTCTCCCTTCTCATCATCGAGCTAATCCGTTATCCCGATTTTAAAAAAGCACGGGTAAAGAGAGAATGCCCCTACGGCCCGTATGGGCGCATGTCGTGGGACATAGGTCCCAACTCTTTTCAAACCACGAAAACAGACATTGCATCAAAAGCGTTCGCCAGTGTTTTCATGCATTTTATCTGCGCTGTCAAAGCCTGATACGCAAGATCCCTGGTGCCAGTTGCCGAGAACACGTAGCATTCGCGCGTGCCATAACCGGAGGCCGCCGCGGTGGCACCCATAATACCGTGCGCTAGTTGGGGATAGGTAGGCAGGTGCGACATGGCGGCCATCATGGCAAATAAGACGATGAACCCGCTGACCGTAGCCAATACGAAGTTGCGGTTGAGGCACGCGGTTTCGCCGGAGTGCAATGATAGCCCAGACGTTGCCGTTGCCATCAGATTGCAGACACCCGCCACAGCCCGACAAACCACGCCATTCAATACGGTAAGAAATGCAGCACAGTGGAATAATACATATGTAAATTAGCTTGGAGGGGGAAAATCATGAGCTCTTGGATGATTCGTGCGGGCAGAGGAGGCATATACGCGGCGGACTGGCTCAACCGCGGACTTGTGGGCATCGGTTGGGACTTTGGCGCCACCGATATCGCTTCCATGAGCCGGGAACAGATTCGTTCCGGTTACGCAATCAAACATCCCAACGACAGCAAGAACAAATTGGCCGCCGCAGTGGGACAGATCTACCGTTTTGCTCATGATATGGAACAAGGATCGACCGTCGTCATGTATGACCCGGAGACACGCCTTTACCATATCGGCACCATCGCAGGCCCTTGCAAACCTGCCACCGATATCGAAGAAGCAACCTTCACGCGAGCGGTCAAATGGAAGCAGACCGCCCAACGCGATGCGCTCACAACATCGTCTAAGAACTCCCTTGGCGGCATCCAGACCATCTTCTCCATATCGGATGAAGTCGTAGCGGACCTTAAATCAGCATCAAAGAGCGAAACGAGCAGCCAACCCGACGAAACCGAGGACGATGCAGCAGATGACGATGCCCGTGCCGCCACTTACGATAATGGCATCGAACTCATCAAGGATCGTGTAAACCAAGTCGGGTGGGAAGATATGGAGCGCCTGGTAGCAGGTCTGCTCAAGGCCATGGGCTACTGTGCACGTGTCACGCCCAAAGGCCCTGATGGCGGCCGCGACGTAGTGGCATCGCCTGACGCGCTGGGATTGGAATCTCCACGCATCGTGGCCGAAGTCAAACACCGCAAAGGTGCCATGGGCGCTCCGGCGGTACGCTCGTTCATCGGCGGACTTCGAGCCGGGGATCGCGGCCTGTATGTGTCTACCGGCGGATTCACCAAGGAAGCCCGCTACGAAGCCGACCGAGCCACCATCCCCATACGTCTGCTCGATCTTGACTCGTTCGTACGCCACTATGTTGAAGTCTACGACAAAGCCGACGAAGAAACCCGCTCAATCCTTCCGCTCACCCGCATCTGGTGGCCGGCATAACCACTATTGGAACGCCCTGAGCCATTCACGCAAGCATGCCGTTCCACATGTTCACGAAATCCGGTAGGGTCTTCGCGGTAGTGGCCACGTTATGAACCTGAATTCCCTTGATGCGCAGGCCCAGCATGGCGGCAAACGTAGCCATACGATGGTCGGCATAGGTTTCCATTTCAAACGGTTTGAGGTTTTCGCTACTCACCGGAACAATTTCCAACCCGTCAGACAGCTCACGGGCTTCTCCTCCTATGCGCTTGATTTCATTGACCAGCGCTTCCAAACGGTTGGTCTCATGGCCACGCAGGTGCCCGATACCCAACATGCGGGTCGGCTCATCAGCAAACACCAACACTGCGGCAAGCGATGGTGCGATTTCACCGGCTGCAGTCAAATCAAAATCGCCAAGGCCTTTGATATGGCCGTCTCCCCTCACTTCACAGTAGCGGATTCCGTTCTCCGAAAGGAACGACACCTTCGCCCCCATACGCTCCAAATATCCGGGAAGCAGTCCACCAGGCTGCGTGGTGTTTTCAGGCCAATGCGGCACACGAACCGTTCCACCCGCAATCAGTGCGGCTCCCAGGAATGGCGCGGCGTTTGACAAGTCAGGTTCGACGGTCACCGCATTCGGCAACTGTACGGCGCCTGGTCGCACGGTCCATACACGTGCCTCTTCGTCAGCCTGAACGCTCACGCCGGAACCTCGAAGATCAGCGACCGTCATGCGGATATGCGGCAGGCTTGGGGTCTTCTCCCCCGTGTGATGCAACTCAAGACCGCCCGGTACACGCGAGCCAACCAGTAGCAAACCGGAGATAAACTGCGACGAGCCGGACGAATCGATGGAGACCACGCTCGGCGTCGCCCGTGCGGCCGGGTCAACCTTAGGCGGGGTGATCGTGAACGGTAGACGGCCTTCCTCACCGTGGTATTCGATGGTCGCACCTAACTGTTGCAGACCATCCAACACCGGCTTCATCGGACGGGCGTACGCCTGCTCGTCGCCATCAAAGTCGACGGGACCGTCGGCGAACATCGCAAGCCCTGGCACGAAGCGCATCACCGTACCCGCAAGACCGCAGAATACTCTTGTATTGCCTCGGAACCGATCATTCGCAGGCGGAACGACCGTAACCGTAGTATCGGTAGCGGCATCGATCTCGCAACGTACTCCAAGCGCACGCAACGCGTCCATCATCAGCTCGGTGTCACGCGAGCGCAGCAAGCCGACCAGACGGACGGGTGCGGATCCAAGCGCCGCGAGAATGAGATAACGATTCGACAGTGATTTGCTGCCCGGCACCACTACGGTGGCGTTCAGGGGCTTGCCGGCGAACGGTGCCGGCCACAGGTTCTCTTGAGGTGCGTTCATGTCCCCCATCGTAGCCAAAGCCCGCGGAAAACATCGTGTTCGTCTCGCCTTGGATGACATAGTGAACGAGATCGGTGCGTTCCGCGAGCACGGAACGGATGACTGCAATCGAGGAGGTTGCGCGGTCATTGTGCCCCACTGTACCCAAGGACAATGAAACCCGGAATCCTAGGTATTACAATTGTTGGAATTCCGGGCTTTCGGTCGGGCTGACAGGATTTGAACCTGCGACATTCTGCTCCCAAAGCAGACGCGCTACCAAACTGCGCTACAGCCCGTTCGTGCACGAAACGCAATTAGCGCATGAGCACAAGGAACCATTGTAGCGTATGTTTGGACAACGACAGGCTAGAATGGCGAGTGTTTAGCATGAAGGGGCAGATATGGGACGTCATCAACAGGCCGAGACCTCCGGCATTATCTCCTTCATGATTTGCGCCGTGGTCGCAGGTTTCGCCATGGATCTGTACACGCAGTACGCCCCGGCCATCTGGCGTGTCAGCCAGCGCCTGTTCACCATCTGCTCCGGCATCGTGGCCGCCTGCGGCGTGGTTTCCTTCAGCTTGGGCTATGCGCGTAAGTCCCGTTCGCTCACGCTGAAACACGGCTGGATGGTCCCCATCCGCCGTATATTCGAAATCCTGGCCCTCTCGGTGGTCTACGCCTCCACGATCTTCGTCACCTCATTCATGATGCTTTCCATCATCAACAGCATCATGGGCACACGTACGCTTAACGGCTATCTGCCGATGCTCTGCGCCGGCATTGCAGGCATCGTAGGTTACATTACCTTCGTGCAAGCGGAACTGATGGATGCCAAAACCATCGCCGCGTTGTTGCCGTTCTTCGTGGTGTCGGGCGTAAGCATCGCCGGACTTACCTCGGACGATCCGTATTGGTATAACAACAACTTCTCCCAGCTGGGTGACCGCACCACGTTCGCGGCGCGCATGTTCAACTCCACGCTGATGCTGGCTGGCATCTGCATCGTCATTATCAGCTACTTCGCCATCTCCGAGCTGATCACCACCAATCGACTGCGTCGGGAGTATGCGCAGCAGACCGGGCTTGACGAATCCCCCAGGCATTTCAAAATACGAATCCTGCTATTGGCGTTCATGCTGACGCTGGCGGGCGTCGCCTTCATCGGTATCGGCATGTTTCGGTATACGCCGCATCCGATTCTGCATAACGTGTTCGCGCGAGGACTCCCCTGCCTGATGAGCGTACTGTTGATAGGATTGCCTTGGCTCGCCCCGCAGCTTTCCAAAGCGGTGTATGTCGTGTCGGATCTCGCGATCGCCGTCGGTGCTTTCGCTGGATTCCAGTGGATGAGCGGGCATAATACGTTGACGAACGTCGAGGCATTGGCCGGTCTGATGTTCCTCGGCTGGTTCATTATCTTCTCCCGCCAGATCGCTGCCATCGAAGCAGATCGCGTGCAAACACAGCTGGTGCTGGCACAGACCAGCGGACCGAAGAACGTCGAGGACATCGTCGAGGCGAATGCAGTTGTTCCGGATATAACCTCACGTCTGGCCTCTGAACGCTGATCGGCCGCATCAAAAGTAGTGGGCCACCCATGTTGGATATGGGTGGCCCACAGCCTTTGCCTGCGGCAAACGTTAGAACTCGTTTACCTTCTTATCCGGCTTCTTGTCGCTCATGAGCAGCAGGAAGCTTCTCGACTGCGCGGTGATCGCGAAACCGGCCTCATAGTTAAGCTCCGGTCCCTTCGGATTATGCGTGTCGATGACCAGACGCCATTTCTTGCCATATTGCTCGTCCGGCAGGGTGAACATGATCGGCTCGTAATGTGCGTTGAAGATCAGGATGAAGTCGTTGTCGACCATCTGATTGCCATACCAGTCGGTTTCCGGAATGTCCGAACCGTTCAGGTAGATCATCACCGAGAACGCGTGCGTATTCGACCAATCGTCCATGTCCATGATGGAACCGGTATGATCCATCCATTCGACTTGGGGAATCATGCTGCTGGCATCGCCAGGCTCACGCCCGGTAAAGAAACGACGGCGGTGCAGCACCGGATGTTCCAGACGCAGATGAATCAGCTTCGCAACGAACTCGAACAGGTCCTTTTGAGTGTCGTCCAGATCCCAATTCGTCCAGGAAATCGCATTGTCCTGGCAATAGGCGTTGTTATTGCCCTGCTGGGTGCGCGCCACCTCGTCGCCGCCGCAGATCATGGGAATTCCCTGGCTCAGAAGCAACGTGGCGAACATGTTGCGCATCTGCTGTTGGCGCAGGTCATTCACGTCCTTGATGGTGGTGGGGCCCTCCACACCACAGTTCCACGAACGGTTGTTGCTTTCGCCGTCTCTATTGCCTTCGCCGTTGGCCATGTTGTGCTTCTCGTTGTAGCTCACCAGATCGTTCATCGTAAAGCCGTCATGGGCGGTAATGAAGTTCACGGAGGCGACCGGGCGGCGACCGTTCATCTGGTACAGGTCGGAGCTGCCCATCAGTCGACTGGCGAATTCCGGCAACGTGGACGGCTGCGAGCGCCAGAAATCACGCACGCAATCGCGATAGCGTCCGTTCCATTCCGACCAGCTGGACGGGAAGCCTCCCACCTGATAGCCGCCGGAACCGAGATCCCATGGTTCGGCGATGAGCTTGACGCGGGAGATGACCGGATCCTGTTCGACGATGTCGAAGAATGCGGATAGCTTGTCGACCTCTTGGAACTGGCGGGCCAGTGTGGCTGCCAGGTCGAAGCGGAAGCCGTCAACGTGCATTTCGGTGACCCAGTAGCGCAGGCTGTCGGTGATGAGCTGCAGCGCGTGCGGCGAGCGCATCAGCAGGGAGTTGCCTGTGCCGGTGGTATCGAAATAGTGTCGTGGGTCGTTGTCGACGAGTCGATAGTAAGAACCGTTGTCAATGCCTTTGAAGCTCAAGGTGGGGCCACGGTCGTTGCCTTCGGCGGTATGGTTGTACACCACGTCGAGAATCACTTCCATGCCGGCGCGATGATACGCCTTGACCATGGATTTGAATTCGTTGACCTGTTCGCCGCGTTGCCCGGAACTGGAGTAGGCGTTATGTGGTGCGAAGAAGCCGATGGTGTTGTAGCCCCAGTAGTTGCTCAGTCCTTTTTCCTGTAGGAAACTGTCGTTGACGAACTGGTGAATCGGCATGAGCTCTATGGCCGTGACACCGAGTTTCTTAAGGTATTCGATGACCGACGGATAGGCCAGTCCGGCATAGGTGCCTCGAATATCCGCAGGTACGTCCTTGTTGAGGTTGGTCATGCCGCGTACATGGGCCTCGTAGATGACGGAATCGTGGTATGAGATGTTCGGATGCTGGTCGTTGCCCCAGTCGAAATACGGGTTGACCACAGCCGCTTTCATGGTGTGTGCGGACGAGTCCAGCGTGTTCATGTTCCCTAGGTCGTCGGGACTGCTGAACCAGTAGGAGAACAGGCTTTCGTCGCCGTCGATGTTGCCTTCGATGGCTTTCGCATATGGGTCAAGCAGTAGCTTGTTCGGATTGCACCGTAGACCGCGCGACGGGTCGTATGGTCCGTAGACACGGTATCCATATCGTTGCCCGGGCTGTATGCCCGGCAGATAGTTATGCCAGACATAAGAATTTTGTTCGGTCATTTCGATGCGGGTTTCATTGTCTTCTTCGTCGAAGAGACAGAGCTCCACTTTCTGTGCGACTTGAGAGAAAAGGGCGAAGTTCACTCCCGCCCCGTCATAGCTTGCTCCGAGTGGATACATCGAACCAGGTCTGATTTGCATACCTTCAAGTATCTCACGACTTCGGGCGGAACCGGTTTATCTGCGATTTTTCCGGCGATTGTAGTGCGACTTGAAATTTTATCGCCCGTTTTCCTTCATTCTACGAATCTGCTCGTATTGAATCGCAATCATGGAATTGGACGCCGTGATACGCGTCCTCCGCAGCTGCTCCCAAGTGATCCACGCGGATTCGACATGTTCGTCGGCATCGAAATGCCGTTCAACGGACTGCCAGGAGCCAAGATGAATGATCATGATGTGGGCCAGCTCATCGGTCATGCCCTCCGATGAATAGAACTCCCCCACATGATCGAACGCCATGTCGTCGCCATGGATAGGCCTCACACCGGTTTCCTCGACGAGCTCACGCAGCGCGGCCTGTTCGACGTCTTCGCCATCATCGATGAGACCGGCGGGAAGGCCGTAAGCAAACATATCGCTGCCGACACGGTATTCCCGTTCGATCAGGTACAGGTCCCGTTTCAGGTCATGCACCAGCATGACCACGCAAGGCGCATGACGCATGACCTGTCTGCGGATTACCGTCTGCCCGCCGTGGTGCAGATGGAGTCCAAGCCGCATATCCTCGACGCTGAAAATCGCCCCTTGATATACCAGCTCGCGACTCACCACCGTGACCGGACGTTCCATATCGACACCGTCTCCGGAACGCTCCAGCGCTTTGTTCACGCTGTCGATATTCATATTCAACGTTCCTGACCGCTTGACGGTAGCACTAGATTCCATGGATCGGTGTTCATGGAGATCCATCGCACCGCCGGAATGTCGCCGGTGGCTTCAGCTACGGCACGGGGCACGTCGCCCATAGCATACTGGAACCACATCGATTCGATGGCACTGTGAGGCGTATTGATGAACGCGGGACGTACCTGATCGTCGCCTTGGCCGATGCACACTCCCTGAGCACGCATGGAGGCTTCGTATCGGGCTTGTTCGATAGCATCCGTCACCGGATGGTGGCGTAGGTCGCTGGTCACATACACGTCCACTCCCGCGGCACGAACCTCGTCGAACAGCGAGTCTCCGGAACCTGGAAGCACGGCCACCGTACGCACCGGGGCATCGAGTTCGCCGCAAACCTGTACACCGAGCTCGGTATAAGGCAACGCATCCGCCACGCGACAGGCGAAATCGCGTAGAGGCATCGGTTCCGACAAACGCCCCACGCGTCCCAATCCGATCGCATGCTCGGCCTTCGCATCATCGATGGGCACCAGCGGGCGCTGATCTTCCAAACCGAACATATCGGCAGCCGCCTGACCGACACCTCGATATGAGGCGTCGGCGTTCGTATGCCCTACCCACAGAGCGCATCCCGCCTCATTGAGCCTGCGTACGATTTCACCACGGAATCCAAGTCCGGAAACCGCATGCACGGAACGGAAGAACAGCGGGTGATGGCAGATCAGCAGATCAACGTGGTTGACGATGGCCTCATCGATCACCGCCATGGAAGGATCGGCCGCAAATGCGATATTGGAGACTTCATGTCGAAGATCGCCCACAATCAGACCGGGTTCGTCCCATTCCTCCGCATAGCGTAGCGGATACAGCGTTTCCAATACGTCGACGACCTGTTTGAGGGTTGCCATTGAATGATTCCCTTCCTCGCTGTGATCAATGTGCTGCAAGCTGCCAATCCGAACCGATACCTGTGGAAGCGTCCAACGGCACGGCCATCGTAACGGCGTGTTCCATCGCGTTCCTGACCAATGCAGTGGCCTGTTCGGCTTCGCCCGGAGCGATTTCCACGACGAGTTCATCATGAATCTGCAGGATGATTCGACTCTTCAGGCACGCGTCGCGCAAGGAATCCGCAGCACGAATCATGGCGATTTTCATGATATCGGCGGCCGATCCTTGAATCGGAGCGTTCAACGCGGCACGTTCGGCCGCATCACGAACCGCACGATTCGGTGACTTCAATCCGGGGAAATACCGGCGACGACCATAAATCGTTTCGGTATAGCCTTTCTCGCGTGCGGTGGAGACCAGTGATTCAAGGTATTCATGTACTTTGCCGAAAGTGGCGAAGTACTGGTTCCTCAATGACTCCGCTTCTTTCGGGGAGATTTTGAGCTGCTGAGCCAACCCATAGGTGCTCAGGCCGTAGGCCAGACCGTAACTCATCGCCTTGACGTGGCTACGCTGGTCGGAGGTGATCTCCTCCACAGGAATGCCATAGACCAGGCTGGCCACATATTTGTGGAAGTCCCTACCGGAACGAAATGCTTCAATCAGCGCCTCGTCGCCGGAAAGATCGGCCATGATACGTAGCTCCACCTGCGAGTAGTCGGAGCTGAGCAGCGACTCGTATCCCTCCCCCGGCACGAATGCCGAGCGAATCTCCCGGCCTGCCGCATTGCGATTGGGAATGTTCTGCAGATTCGGATCCACGGAACTGAGTCTGCCCGTCGCGGCGACCGTCTGCTCGAACGTCGTGTGAATACGACCGTCACGAGGGTTCGTGGCGTCGATCAGCGTCTGTACGATCTGCTTGAGCTTGTTGGTTTCGCGGTGCCTCAGCAGTGCTCCCAGAAACTGGTTCGCGCGGTCATTATCGAGGGAATGCTCGTACAGTGTCTGCAATGCGGCCGCATTCGTGGTGTAGGAGCCCGACTTGGTCTTCTTCGTGGGCTTCAGGCCCATGTCTTCGAACAGGATCTTCTGCAATTGCTTGGGGCTTTGCAGATTCACACGCTCGCCGGCGCTTTCCCAAGCGATCTCCTGGGCCTGACGCGCATCGGCGGCGAACTGGTCACGCATTTCGGCCAAACGTATCATGTCGACTTGGGCGCCTGCATGCTCCATGCCATACAGTACCTTCGATACCGGCAATTCGATGGACTTGAGCAGCCCGAACTGTGCACGCTGATCCAGCAGGTCCGCCAGCACATTCGCCAGCATGTCGACGATGGCCGCATGACGTTGCAGTTCATCGGCTTGCGTATTCGAGGATCCGTCCATATCATCCAGATCAAGTGTGCCCTGCGTGGCCTCGGACGACTGCTCCTCGAAGTGCAGGTCAAGGAAGTGGCCGGCCGCCTGTTCAAGCGATTCCGCGTGGAAATCCGGATGTACCAAATAGCCCGCCAGTTTGGTGTCGAACAGCGGCGTAGGCAAGGTGATGCCGACGGATTCGAGCAGATGCTGCTGTTCCTTGTAGCCATGCACCACCATAGAACGGTGGTATCCGTCGAGCATATGCTGAAGTTCGTTCGCAATCGAGTCATCGACATGCTCGATCTGGGCACCTTTGCCGTTCACCATCAGCATCAGTGAAGCCATGCTTGCATTTCCTGGCTTGGCCACGCCTTCGGCCTGCAGCACCCAGGAATGGTTGACGGCATTGGTGCATGTCATGGTGTTCTCAATGAGGGATCCGGCATCAATGGCCGGATTCGCATCCTCATCATCCCCATGCAGATGTTCATCGGCCGGTGGCATGTTCGCATCCACCCATGTACGCAGTTCGTCTCCATGGGTAATCGTCATGACTTCCGGCAGCACGACCCGATTGGACTCCGGCTGGACCGTGACGCCCGCCGTCGTCGTGCCCGCATTGAAGGTCTTCAGCACGCGATTTCTGGTGCGAATGCCGAATTCCAGTTTGGAGAACAAGTCATTGAGTCGCGCGGTGTCAACGGTTCCGAACGTCAAATCGTCAAGAGTCACATCAAGTTCGAGATCCCGCACCAACGCATTCACGGAACGATTCAACTTGACCTGTTCGATGTTCTCACGCAGGGCTTCGCCTTTTTTGCCCGTGATTTCGTCGGCATGCTCGATGATTTGGTCAAGTCCGCCATATTGGTTGATCCATTTCGCGGCGAACCCGTCACCCACGCCCGGCACTCCCGGGATATTGTCGGCGGTTTCACCACGTAATGCGGCCAGATCAGGGTACTGTTCCGGTGTGACATGGTATTTTTCCACCACCGCCTCAGAGGTCATATGCTTCAAATCCTTGAAATGATGACCTGGATACAACACGGTGATGTTGTCATTGATCAGCTGGAAGGCGTCACGGTCGCCGGAAAGCACCAACGTACGGTATCCGGCCTTGTCTCCCATGGTCGCCAAGGTGCCGATCACGTCGTCGCCCTCATAGCCGGGCTGTTCGATATAGGTGACTCCTAGGGCGGAAAGCATCCTCTGAATCAATGGCAGCTGACTGAGCAGATCCTCCGGAGCGGCATCCCGTGTGCCTTTGTACTGCGGCAGCATCGTATTTCGGAAGGTGCCGCCCTTGACATCGAACGCCACCGCCAAATGGTCGGGATGCTCGGTGTCAATCACCTGCGACAGCATGGTGGCGAAGCCCCATACCGCATTGGTGGCCTGGCCGGCCGAAGTGCTGAAATTCTCTACGGGCAAGGCAAAAAAAGCGCGGAACGCCAAGGAATGGCCATCAACGACCAATAGCGTTCCGCGTAAAGTGCCTTCCACAGTTGCTGTGTTAGCGCTCATCCTCTGCTTCCGACTTCTGCTCGCCATACTTGGCGATGATGGCCATGGCCAGACGCTTCTTCGGGATGCGCTGATCCATGGAGGTCTTCTGAATCCAACGGAAGGCGCCCTGCTCGGAGAAGTCCGCCTTGTCCATCAACAGGCCCTTGGCCCGATCGACAAGCTTGCGTTCCTCAAGGGTCTCCTCAGCCTTCTTAAGCTGCTCCTCGGCCTTCTTGAGCTGCTCCTCAGTGTCGCGCAACTTGGATTCGCTACGCTCCACATTGTCAAGCAGATCATTGATCTCAGCAAAGCGGCCCATGGCCACTTCGAGGGCCGGCAGCAGCTTGGATTCCTCATATGGCTTGGTCACATATGTCATGGCACCCGCGCCGGTGGCCTGCTTGACCAAATCAGGCTGAGAGAATGCGGTGAGCATGACGACCGGGGCGATGTTCTCATCGCAGATCACACCGGCCGCGGTGATGCCGTCGGTACGAGGCATCTTCACATCCATGCACACCACGTCCGGACGGTACTTACGGGTCAGTTCGATGGCCTCCTCACCATTGGCCGCTTCACCGACGACCTCGTAGCCGTTGTCTTCAAGCATGGCGACCAGATCCATGCGATTCACCGATTCATCTTCGGCCACCACAACGGTACGCTTATGCGGTTCGCCTTCCTTGGTTGAGGCCTCTTCAGGCTCCGCAGCGGCCTTGAGCTCTTCGTCAGTGAGCACCTCGCTCACTTCAGCCGAATCAGTGGTCTTCTTCCTTGCAGCCATATCAGTCTCTTTTCACTATCGCACCCATGCCCGGCTCGATGCCAATCCCACCTAGACCCGGATTGATTCGACGTGTGTCACGCGCCCCGAACGGGACTCGAACACCACCTCCGCAAGGCTCTGGTTCAATCCGCATAAAGCCGGTAGCAGACGGCTCCAGCCAGCCTGCCTCCTTGTTCTTTCTGAAATGATAATAGCAGCCGCCTATATATGCGTGTCGCGTAAACCAAGTCTGCGCTTGCGTTCCAACATGACGCAGTCGCCGGACGCCGGAGGAACGTTCCCATCCTGCTACGTGATGAGATGCGCCGATTCTTCCATACCTTTGCAAGTCATGCTCGTGCTTTAGAGCATGTTGAAGGCGGATAGCGTTCCCGACGCCACATTGGACAGCATATGCACCGTCCAGCTCGGGAAGATGGATCCTTGCGCATGCTTTTCGTTCATATATCCCATGCACCAGCCCGCCAATCCGGTGAACAGGGTGATGACGGCAGCCTGAACGACACTCATTCCCGTCATGAGAAACAAAGGGACACCATGCATAAGACCGAACAGGACGGCTTGAAGGGCATTGGCGACGAGCAGTCCGCACTTGCCCATCAGACGCTTCAACAGGAGTCCCCGGAAGAAGAGCTCCTCCCACCCCGACGTGTTCAGCAACGCATGTACGAGAACGGATGGCAGAGCCGCCCATCCCAAACCTCCGAATTGCGTGGACGCGGTATAGGTATATGTACTCGGTATCACCTGAATGACAAGCCAGCCACACCCGAACAGGATCAGAAGCGTAAGGAGCATGAACGAGAAGGTCTTCGTCCCGCCCTTGATCTTCGTAAGACCGATCCATTGAGTGAACCGCCGCTGATGGCGCGCGCTAAACCACCACCAGACGAAAGCGATGAGCACGGCCAGCGCAAACTGGACAAGCCCGGAAACGAGCGTATGAACGAACAAATCCATCAAGCCCTCCCGTACCGCAATCACACGTACTGAAACTGAAAATATGACATCAACATGATACTATTTCAAGAAGAATTACACCAAAAACGCTTAAGCGTGTGAGATAGTCCACCTCATCTTCGCATACGATATCCAGCACATGCATATTCCTCGAAAACCATCACCTGCGCTGAGTTTGGAGGATATGCATCGTCCATAATCATCGAAATCTCGCGGACACGATCATTTCCCAATCGGCCTATCCGCGATTCTTCGTCGTTTCAGGTGCCCCGGCGGAACTCGAACCCATGACCATAGGCCAGACTGACGAGTCGGACCCCATCATCCCAGACCCCGCCTGTCTCCTGCTGCTTTACAGCATGACGATCGCAGCCCGCATACGCATCTCTTACAAAGCCCGAACCTGAATCCCCGTTTCAGTCCGTCGCGAAGGCGTCTCCTAGGGTGACACATTAACCCAAGGATGACATTTTCCGACGGGCTGTTTCTATAACCGGAAAAAAGGACGGCCGCATGACAGAGAAGAGGAAAAAGAGACGCCAATTCGGGACCGTGCTGCTCAGAAGGCACCCCAGCGGCAAGACCCAGACATGGATCGGACGATACACCTACAGAGGAATCCGATGCCAACGCTCATTCGGCAAGGATGGCAGGATCCAGGCACAAAGCTGGCTCGAGGAGGAAAAGCTCCTCGTAGACCTTGGAAGGAACGCGAACGACTCAAATCAGTCCTGGAAGAAGCCACGAAACCAAGCGACGGCGCCTCTCCTCTCATCGAGACGAATCCTTTCATGCTGCCCATTCCACCGGATCCGCAACCCGAATCATGGCGAATCCGACCAGTGGACGGCAAAACATTAAGGATGCGATACGTTGCGACACCCGCATACACACGGATTGCGATTTACCTGTCTGCTCTGGCCGGCGGCGAGGCCGGCGATTTTCTAAAACACGATTGCCAAAGTGCGGATGCCACTCGTTTTTGCGTGGGCCGTCGGTCATGTGGATGGGACCCGCGTGATGGCGATGGGAACTAGGCCATCGAGCGTGCCGCGTCCGAGAACGGAACCACTTCAAGGCTCCCATCCACGAGTTCAGCTAGGAAGACCTGCCTCACCGAGCCATACCCTTGTTCCCTGAGCCGTTCCGTCACCCATGTTTCGTCCCTGCCCGCAAGCTTCAGACCATCACGGACCAGATGTCCGTCGCTCACCAATGGCAGCAGCGGGCTCCCATCCCGTGTGCCGGCCACGCGAATCGTGAGCCTGCCATCGGTCTCCATGACGACCGCCTCCACATCCGCCACGCTGGGGATGCCCTTCTCACGCAGGCTCCCACTGAGCTGTTCCGCGGTGAGGCCGACCTTCGCGCATCGGGCGATGTCCACCTTCCCGTCGCAGACGAGGAGCTCGGGTTGGCAGGCGATGGCCCGTCTGAGCGTCCCGCTGCTCCCGAAAAGGAGCTTCGCCGCCACGATGACAAGCGACCAGATGAGGAGGACTATCAGGAACTGGAGCACCGTGACCGATGGGTTGTAGATCACCCCGCCGATGATGCCGCCCAGCACGTAGTTCTGGACTTGGTTGAGCGGGGTATTGAGGGAGAATTCGCGTTTCCCGAGAATGTTGATCTGGAGAATCATCACGAGCATGCCCAGCGAGAACTTGATGATCGTCAATGTATAGAAACCCATGTCAGCGATTCCCGTTCACGTAGACATTGTGATCAATGATGTGCGTCCGTTCGAGCGTGTAGGAGTTGTTGTCGTCGTTGAGGTGGACGAGGTAATCCCTTTCATTGAAACGCACGATGATGCCGTCCTTCAGGCTCGTGGAATTCACCAGGACCTCGTCCTCCGGAACGTGCTGATCCTTGGCGACGCCCTTGATGAAGCTCACGAGCAGTTGGGACTGGGATATCCGATTACTCACCTGGAGGTATTGTTCGGCCTGCACGCCTATCAGTATCAGCGAGAGGACGAGGGCGCCCACTCCCACGTCCCTCCACCGGGTCCGTATCCTGTCGCGTAGGTAGAGCACGCCGAAGACCATGCCCGTCACGAGCAGGACAAGTATCGCGGCCACGCGCAGCGCCGAATCGGAAGACTGATGCGAGACGATGTAGTCGAGGTCATAGAAGTCCATGCGTCACCTGGTCTTGATTCCAATGGAGTTCCCGCCCGGCGGCGGGACCGTTCCTCTCCCGAAAAGTCTACACCAGCCATCCACCGGACCGTTCGTGCCGGATGCCGTTCCTCAATCCGACGGGAGTTGCGTCCCCGTCCGGGTGACGGCGGGACTGGGTGAATTCCGAAAGGAATCCGTCATCCGGACATCCGGCACTCGTGGCCGTGGTGACACGCATGATCCCGCCGACGCCCACACCGCGAGGGCGGGTCTCGAACATGTTCCCCGGTGTGAAAAGATCGACAATCTCAGTGAAGCTCGCGGGGAAAAGCGCCTGGTCCGTTTCCGATCTGGTCAATGCCGCGAATTTCCTAGACGCCACGCCCGACGAGCTCATGAATGATGCGTTCATGAATGAGCTCGGAATGGAAAAGCATCAAGACCGGCAAGGCGTTCCCGTAGGCGCCGGGACACCCCTTTATCCGGTCAGGCCCGAGGCCGGGAACAACGGAACAGCCTCAGCCGGTGTTGCCCGGCCGCGATCCTTCGTCGCGATGGTGCCCCCGGTGGGACTCGAACCAGATTCTCATGATTCTCATCCTGCTCTGGCTGCATCTGCAGTTCCAGAAGAGCGGGAATCACGTTGAGACCCTCGAGGGATAGCGTCCTGGACACTCGCGAGATTCCCTATGAGAGGGACGGATAATAAGCCCGAACTGAGAGAATAGGCGAAGAAGCCTCTCCTGATCTCGTGATGATAGGTTCCAATTCGGGTGCACTATTCCAGGGATTCCGGGTTTGGTCTTGAATTGGAATCCCTGGAAGGAGATGTGGATGGAAGCGGATAGGCGCCGCCGATTCGGCACAGTGATCGCAAGGAAAAGAGCCGATGGAAGCGTAGGTTCCTGGCTCGCTCGCTACGCGTCTCCTTTGGATCCCTCGCGGCGTGTGCAGCGTTCCTTCAGGACCTCGGAGGATGCGCAGGCCTGGCTTAACAGCGAGGAGATGCTTGTCAATCTGCATCGGCGCGGCGTACAGAAATGGGTGCACCCCACCGCGCGTTCCCGGCGTGCCCGCGCTTCCCTCATGAAGTTCGACGAGCTGGCCGACCGGTACGTCGACACGCATCGCAAACCGGACGGGACCGCGTTGAGGGGCGCGGCGAAACGTAACCTGAAGACGGATGTGCAGCATTTGAAGGATGTGTTCGGCGGGATGCGTCTGACGGACATCACCCCGGAGGTGGTCTCGAAATGGTATTTCGGCCCGCATGACGAGGGTGCGTGGGTGTTTCCCCGGACCTGTCAACGGTTGAAGGCGATTCTGGATATCGCCTGTTCGGACAGGTTCGGTACGGGTATGCCGCTGTTGGAGTCGAATCCGTTCGTGTTGCCGATACCGCCGGATCCGGAACCGAAGTCATGGAGTGTGCCGCCGTTGACGGGCGTGCAGTTGGCGGCTTTGTACGAGTCGATGCCGGAATCCGACCGGTTGAGCGTGTTGCTGGCCGCGTGGGCCGGTGGCATGAGGATCGGTGAGGTGTGCGCGTTGACGGTGGATGATTTCGATTTCGAGGCGCGGACCATGAGCGTGAACCATTCCGTATGCCGTGGCGATCAGGATTCGGGACCGTTGCGGTTGGGGCCGGTGAAGTCCGATCATTCGAAACGGGTGTGCGTGCTGCCCGATCTGCTGGTCCCTTTGATCCGTGAGCATATCCGGACGCGTCGCGACCAGTCAGGCCCTTACGTGTTCCAGGGAAAGAGGAGCATGATCCTGCCGCCGCAGACGTTGGGCAACCATTTCCGTCGGGCGCGTGAGGTCGCGGGATGCCCGACCGCGACGTTCCGGACGTTGAGGGTGACCCATACGACTTTGTTGATGCAATCCGGCGGCACGATCCGTGAGGCGATGGACAGCATCGGCGACTCGACCCAGGAGGTCGTGGTGCGTCACTACACACGTACCGTGCCCGAACATCAGCGGCAGGTCGTCAATCGCATGACCGGTGGCATGGTGTCCGGCAGCGTCGGCCTGCAGCGCATCCTTGACGTGCATGCGGCCGATGGTTCGTTCGAGGGACGGGATCCGGCCGATTCGGATCTCGGCAGGAAACTCAGTCTGATCCTGGACATCCTCTCGCCCTTGGCCGGTTCCGGCTCCTAGGTTCGAAAATCCCCGTTCGGCCGATTATCGGCCGCTTTCCGTTCTTCGGACGCGTGACCTTGGTTGTAAATCGTTGTTGTCGTATCGGCGCACGTCGGGCCGCGTCCCAGGGTCCATTCCACGGGACCGTTCCGTCGTGCGGGAGGGAAGATCTCATGGCCGGATCCAAGGCTTCTTCGAACGCCGGGCGTGGCGCCGGCACCATGGTCATCGCCGGTATCGTGGCGCCGGTGGCGGTTTTCGCGATCCCGTTGGTGATCGTCGTGTCATTGATGACGATCCTGGTCGCGTTGGTCCAATCGCAATATGGCACGACCTGTGGTTCGGATTCGCTGTCATCGACTTCATGGGTAGCGTGGGCGAAACGGATCGCGGATGACGATTCCCACGGGTACAGCCAGTCGAATCGTAACGGCGAGCCGGACTATGACTGTTCGAGCCTGGTGTACTACGCGTTGAAGAACG
Source organism: Bifidobacterium sp. MSTE12 (assembly GCF_000513015.1). Classification (NCBI taxonomy): domain Bacteria; kingdom Bacillati; phylum Actinomycetota; class Actinomycetes; order Bifidobacteriales; family Bifidobacteriaceae; genus Bifidobacterium; species Bifidobacterium sp. MSTE12. The sequence continues at coordinate 139,169 of NZ_AZYA01000003.1, forward strand.
CGGGATTGGACGTCGGCTCCTACGCGTTCAACACGGCCGGCGAGCCGGCCATATTGGAGAAGGCCGGGTTCGAACGTCATGACTGGACCAAGGTCGCCGACCTGCAGACCGGTGATGTGGTCTGGCAGTCCGCTCATACGGAGATCTACATCGGTGAGGGCAGGTTCGTTGGCGCCCATCAGGACGAGAACGGTGGCATCAGCGGAGGCAAGGCCGGGGACCAGACCGGCGACGAGATCAGCGTCACCTCGTATGCGGCTGGATACACCGCCTATTTCCGCTATAAGGGTACGGGCAACATCATCGGATCGTCGGGCACGTCGAACGGGCAGGCCGTTTCGGGCGGTACCGGATCGACCGAACTGGTCGGCATGAGCGAACAGGATGCCATGGCCTGGTTCGACGGCCGGCAGGGACCGGACGATTTCTGCGCCACCTACGCGTACGGCCAATGCACCTGGTGGACGTGCATGAGGGCGAAGAAACTCGGCTGGACGGGTGTGGGCCGGTATTGGGGCAATGGTCAGGACTGGGCCTCAAGCGGCGCGAAGGCCGGTTTCAGGACCACCAAGAACGCTCCCGTCGCCGGTGCGATCATCAGCTGGCCGGCCGGCGTGCAGGGATCGGATCCCACATACGGTCATGTGGGCGTCGTCGAATCCGTGGACACCGCGAAAGGCACCATCACCACGAGCGAGAAAGGTGCCGGCTACAAGGTGTATTCACGGACGATGCCGATCGTTAACGGTGGCACCTACGTACTACCCGACGGCAAGATCACCGGCGCCGGCACGGCGGGCTCGTCCGACGTGGAGCAGTGCGTGGCGTCGTCGTCCGATCCGGACGGTGACGTGGACGGCACGCACGCCAGCGCGGAGGACGCGAAGAAGATCGCCAAAAGCAGGATGAAGGCCTATGGGTGGGATGACGACGACGAGTATGAGTGCCTCGTGCGGATCTGGACCCGCGAGTCGGGTTGGCGGTGGAACGCGGAGAACACGTCGTCCGGAGCGTACGGCATCCCCCAATCGTTGCCGGGAAGCAAGATGGCGTCGGCCGGACAGGATTGGCGGGACAATGCCTCGACGCAGATCAAATGGGGTTTGGATTACATCCTCCAACGATACAAGACGCCTTGCGGCGCGTGGGCCGTCTGGCAGACGCGGAACTGGTACTGACATATATGGAAGGAGACATGATGATCGGCATGGTTATCGCCGCGGACGAGGAGCTCAAGGGACTGGTGCCCGACGCTTCCTGGGATGTCCAGGGCGTACGCGACATGGTCGGCGGCGTCGTCGCGGTCGCGCTCGTCCTCGCCGTGGGTGTGATCGTCATCGGATGCATCAGCATGGTGCCGGGACTGATCACGAACAACGTGATGGAACGGGCGTTTTCCTGGAAGCGTCTGGCCGCCGCGCTCATGGTCCCCTTCACGATCGGTGCGGCGTGTACCGGTTGGGCGTGGAGCGCGAACCTGTTCGGCAGCGATGGGTTGAAGTCGAACACCTCGTATTCGGTCGCCGGACGGAAGGTCGATAGCGACGCGTTGAAGGACGGTCGGGAGAAAGGCAGCGACAGTCTCGGCTCCCTGGTCTCCCAGCTCGGCAAGGACATCGCCTCCTCCATCGGCGACACGGTGAAGGATGCCGTGTCGTCCACGGTCAGGGAGTCGTTGGAGGGCTGGAAGTGGCTTACGGGCGGCGACGGTGACGGCAACGTGTTCCAAAAGGGTTGGGATTACATCAGGAAGACGTGGGACGAGGCGTTCGGCAATGGTTCGGACGCTTCCGGGGATTCGTCGTCGGCTTCCAAGAAGACCGCTTCCAAGAAGACGAACGGTTCGGGCGGCGGATCGTCCGGCGGCCGTTGAACCGTCCCTCCTATCCGATTATCGGCTTGCTGTGTCCGGGCTCGGCGTGGGTCTGCTTGAAAGGAGTGTGAATCATGTTTCACCATATTACGGCCGTCGCCGCTGTCTCTTCCCTGACAACGGGGAACGGTTTCCTGACCGTCGCCGCCGGATTGACCGATTCGGATCTCTCGAGTCTGAACGTGAGTCCGAACTTCAGTTTCTTCCCGTTCATGGAGCTTGTGCAGAACATGGTCGGCGGATTGTGGGCGATGAGCCTGTATATCGCCATCGCCGCCTGGATCTGCGCCGCGATCGCATGGATCATGGGCAGGGTGATCCATTCGGGTCCGATGCAGCAGTATTCCGGCACCGTGTTCATCTGGTGCGCTCTGGCGACGATGATCCTGGGCAGTTCCATGGCGATCGTGAAGTTCTTCGCGACGCAGGCGCTGTTCTGAGAGGGATGATGTCCTTTCAATCCGATGGGTGCCGTGGCCGTGCCACGGTCATGGCACCTTTCCGCGATGACGCGGGGAGGCGCGCATGTCCGAGATAGTCCAGACCGTTCTCAGCAATTTCATCGACTGGCTTTTCAAACCCTTGGACAATGCGGCCAGCAGCATGATCACGGGCGCGTTCACCGGCACGGCGGGAACGGTGTCGAACAGTCAGTGGAACATCGCGATCACCGCCGCGAACCGTATCGGCTGGATCATGGGTTTCGTGAACATGGCGATATGCATCATCGGCTCGCTGCATGCCGCGGTCAAGGGCAGCGTGGCCGAGTCGGTCAAGAGTTTCGCGATGTGCGTGCTCGCCTGGCCTTTGACCGCGGTCAGCGTGAGCGTGATGATCACGTTGGAGGGCATCGTCGGGACGGTCAGCGCGAAGATCCTGAACGTGCAGTTGTCCGGCGACACGGCTTCCGGCGAGTTCAGTGACAGTGTCGTGTCGAATCTGGTCGGTACCGCGACGAAATACAGTGCGCAGACCGACATGCTGATCCGGCTGGCCGTCTATGTCCTCGTGTGGTTCGCATCCCTGGCGTTGTCGGGCATGCTCGCGGCCAGATTGCTGAGCCTGGTTCTTCTGGCCGCCGTGGCTCCGCTGCCGATCATGATGTCCGGCTGGAGGACCACCCGCCCGGCCGCTTTGAAATGGGTCGAGGCGGTGGCCGGCGTGATGCTGGTCAAACCGTTGTCGGCGTTGATCCTCATGGTCGGCAGCGCACTGCTCAACGTCGCGAACAACGATACGAACGTCTCCTCGTCGTTCTTTCCCACCCTCATCGGTTTGGCGACGTTGTTCATGTGTTGTTTCAGTCCGCGTCTCGTCATGCCCGCGGTGAGTTTCATCGGCACCAACGTGACCGGTGAGATGCAGGAGCGTGGCGGCAAGGTCGGTCCCGGCGCCGTCAAGACCGCGGCCCAGGTCACGGCGGGTATCGTGGCTTCGGCCACGGCGGGCCTGTCGGGCGTCGGCGGCGCCACGTCCGGTCTGGCGGACATGGTCGGCGGCATGCTCAGGGGAGACGCGTCCGGTGCGGGCGAAGCCATCGGCGACATGCTGGGCGGCAAGGACGACAAATCCGACGGCAAGGGCAAGCATTCGGATTCCGACTCCTCACCCACCGTGGACGCAGCCGGCCGGAACCAGTCGGACGCGTCCGACACGTCAGGGCGGACCGGTACGGAGGACGGTCTGCCGGCAACCATGCCTTCCCAAGCGCCGTCACCGGATAGTGTTCCCGGCATCGATGACGCGGACCGGTCCGATATGGACGGGGTCGATGTCCGAACGTCCGATATGCCGCAGCCCGAACCCGTTTCCGGGGTTCCCGCCGCGGACGGCGGACGGGACGGTTCCGGTTCCACGTCACCTTCCCAAGCCATGCCCGGCGCACCCGGAGGCCGGGGAGGCGACGCCACCGCTTCCGGAGGGACGGGAGGCCATGGCGGCGATGCCAGCTCGTCGTCGCAGTCCCGGTCACAGGGCGGCCGGGGAGGCGACGCCACCGCGCATGGCGGCACGGGAGGCCGTGGCGGCGATGGCGGCGTCGGTTTCCCCACGCCGTCGCCCGGCGGCCCGTCAGGCCCGACCGTCGGCTGACCTGATTTCCTCCCTATTATTCGGGTCGCGTCCTCGGGATTCCACGTGGAATCCTAGGCGCGGCCCGTTTCCCCTTTGTCCGGATCATGCCATAATCGCTTTTTTTGGAGGTGTCGGATTCCCATGAATGCACAGGAAAAGACCAAGGTCCCGGCCGCGTCGTTCAGTCGACTGTCGGCCACGAACGTGCTGTTCGGCCTGGACAAGGCGCAGCTGATCGTCACGGTCACGGGCGTCGCCCTGCTGGTCGCGGGAGGCGCCATGGGATTGAACGGCCCGCTGATGATCGTCGGCGGTCTGGCCATCGTGTATGGCGTGGTGCGCGTGCATGGGCTGAGCCTGTTGTCGTGGACGTGGATCTGGATGCGATGGCGGACCAGGTTGAAGGACGGTACGAACCGTTGGGCCTACAGTCCCCTCGCCGCGGGCCGGCCGTTGGGCGTACTCGGCCTGTATGGGCATGCCGAGGATCGGGCGCAGGCCATCGAGGGCCGTGACGTGGAGGTCATAGGCACGCCGTTCATGGGCGCCTGCTATCTGTGGGATCCCGACAAGCGTCAGGCCACCGCCACGTTGACCGCGCACGTCGAGGAGTGGACGATGTCATCCGACGAGAGCAAGACCTCCCGGGCGATGGCGTTGAACACGATGCTCAAGGACCTGTCCGAAACGGACGGGTTCGTCGAACTGAAGGAGACGAGTTTCGTCCTGCCGGGACCCACTCCCCCGGAACCCGCGTATCTGAGGGATGAGTCGACCCCGCAGTGGGCCCGTGACGATCTGGCCGACCTGTGGCGTATGCCCGACATCCTCACTCCTTTGCAGAACGTGAACTACATCAGCGCGAGCGTGTCGGCCGACCGGCTTGCGGGCGTGGACCGTCACGCGAAGACGGAACGCGCGAGCGTGGGCATCGCGTTGGGCGAGCTCGTCAAACGGACCATGGCGCCCGACCTGCTGGATTGCGGCGCCCGACGCGGCAGCATCCACTGGTGCGATGTGGACGACCTACGCTATCTGATCCGCACGGTCGCGGATCCCGAGCATGCGGCCGATCGCGTCCACGTCAACAGGGACGATCCGACGGTGACCTGGTGCGAGGAAGCCAAGGAGCATGACTACATCACCCTGGATTCCTGCGTCGCGAGAACGTATTGGGTCTACCAATGGCCCGACACCGACGTGCAGGCCGGCTGGATCCGTGACCTGGTCGCCGGTAAACGCATGATGGCGTTCTGCCATATCTGGCGTCCGTTGACGATGGACCAGTCGGAAGCGGACCTGCGCAACAGGAAGAGCAGCATCCGCCAACGCAGCAGGCTGCAGGACCAGCGCGAGAAGAACCGCGACGAACGTCGTGAGGAGAAGGAACAGCGGCTACGTGAGCTCGAACAGGAAGCGAACTGGCCCGATACGGATCATCAGGGCTTTATCGCCCTGTTCGCGAAAAGCCTGCCGGACCTGGACGTGTTCGACCGTGACATGCAGCAGAAGGCCAAGAACTGGCATATGAGGCTCTCCTCGATGAAGGGCCAGCAGCGGGCCGCGTTGACCACGATCCTGCCATTGGGTATCTGAGCTGTTGTCGATTGAGCCCGTTCCTCTTGGACGTGCTCACGATGAGATTCCTGATTCAAGCGATGATGCCGTGAGCATTACGAAGATTTCGGCGTGACAGCTCCCGCGGAAACAAGTTCTTCATTCTATCGCCTATCCGCGTCTGCGGTGCATGTGGGTATGACGGAAGGTCTGTCCGGGATA
>NZ_AZYA01000004.1:0-1268 GCF_000513015.1 Bifidobacterium sp. MSTE12
GGAATACGCCAAGGAGCAGGGCCTGGAGGTCCAGTCCGTGGCCGACGCCACCGCCGAAGCGGATGTGGTGATGATCCTGCTGCCTGACCAGTATCAGGCCGCCGTCTACAAGTCTGAGATCGAGCCGAATCTGAAGCCGGGCGCCGCTCTGGCCTTTGCTCACGGCTTCAACATCCACTACGGCTACATCAAGCCGAGCGAGGATCACCCGGTGTTCATGGTCGCGCCGAAGGGCCCGGGCCACATCGTGCGCCGTGAGTATGCCGCCGGCCGTGGCGTCCCGGTCGTGGTGGCCGTCGAGCAGGATCCGGATGGCAAGACCTGGGATCTGTGCCTCGCCTATGCCAAGGCCCTTGGTGCCCTGCGCGCCGGCGCCATCAAGACCACCTTCACCGAGGAGACCGAGACCGATCTGTTCGGCGAGCAGGATGTGCTCATGGGTGGCATCAACCACCTGTGCGACATGGGCTTCGACGTGCTGACCGAGGCCGGCTATCAGCCGGAGATCGCCTACTTCGAGGTGTTCCACGAGCTTAAGATGCTGATCGATCTGGCCAACGAGGGTGGCCTGAACAAGGCCCGTTGGTCCTGCTCCGACACCGCCCAGTACGGCGACTACACCTCCACCGTGATCACCGAGGAGACCAAGAAGCGCATGCAGTATCAGCTCAAGCGCATTCAGGACGGCTCCTTCGCCAAGGAGTTCATGGATGACCAGGCCGCCGGTGCGCCGAAGTTCAAGCAGCTGCAGGAGGAGTACAGCCACCCGCATCTGGAGACCGTCGGCCCGAAGCTGCGCGCCATGTTCTCCTGGAACAACCAAGTGGACGCCGATGCCGATATGGCCGAGTCCTTCAACGGTAAGATCGCCCGCACCCAGGTGCAGTGAGCCGTCGCGCCGCTTGACGCAAGTTGATCGCTGACTGGTTCTCAGCCTGATTCGGCTGAGATACGAAACCGCCATCCGTTCCGATACGGGTGGCGGTTTTTCGATTTTCGGCTCTTGACTCGGTGATTTTTCGGTGCTATGGCTCACCTTTTGGACTGAGTGGCGGTTTAGGAGTGCGCTCGGGTAGGATAGACCCCAGTTTGCAGGACAAAATCCATGCACGAAAACACGAATTTCATATCTGCGAATGGTAGAAACCCGAACGCTTTGGTGGCGTTCACCCCACTACGATAAAAGGAGTGCCAATACAATGGCTGCACAAATCTGGTACGAGAACGACGGCGATCTCTCCGTCCTCGATGGCAAGAAGGTTGCCATC
>NZ_AZYA01000005.1:0-3519 GCF_000513015.1 Bifidobacterium sp. MSTE12
GGGGGGGGGCGGATTTTGGCTCCCGTCTTGAAGATAGACTCTGAATAAAAAGATAACTCGCAGAACGAGACGAAAACACCCTCAAACTGGCCAATTCCACCGCGAAACCGGGCCGACGGGACGCCCCAAACCGAACCTCCGTGATGGGGAACAAGCATTGGCCGACAAAAGCAAGGAGACCGAACCATGCGCCCAACATCACAAGGCGGAAAACCAAAACCTTCCCCCTCAAAGGCAGACAACACACGTCTAAAAGCACAGGGCCACCATGTAGCACAACCCGGTGCAAGCACGTTCCTGCGACATAGATTGGCGTGCGTTGTCACCGCCGTGGCCATTCTGCTTGCCATGGTGACCGCCGGTACCGTCTGGGCGGTCGAGCCGACGGATTTCACGGACCGTATCACCGGGGTCGAGATCAAGTATTCCCCGGACGGCTACACCTGGGGCGATGTTCCCGCGGAGGGCGTCGAGAAGACCGGGCATTTGAGATTCAACATCCAATGGTCGTTGGACAGGAACTATCTGGATTCGAACAGTGCCATCCAATACAGGCTGCCGGGCGAATTCCGGCTGGTCAGGGCCGACAGCGGCGTCGTTTACAACGACAGGAACGCCGATCCCATGGGCACGTACGAGGTGAGCGCCGACGGGCACATCGTCATCCATTACAACGAGACATACGTGAAAACGAACCGGAACAGCGTACTGACGGGCCATCTCGAATTCCAGGCCAACGTCTCGGACATGAAGACCGGCACGGACGAGAGGATCCATATCAGCATTCCGCCCCATTCGACGGAGATCCCCATCAACAGGACCAGCGGCATGTCGATCGACAAGAAGGCCGTGGAAATCGACAGCGCCAACGGCATCGTGAAGTACACCGTCACGGTGAACAGCGACAAGGGCACCTACGGGCCCGTGATCGTCGAGGACCGGATGCTCTCCGACTCCCTGACCCTCGACCAGGGCAAGGGGTTCACCGTCACCCGCAACGGCGGCGACATCTCATCCATCATCACCCCGACCGCGACGGGAAAGGGATTCAGGCTGGCCTTGGAGCGCATGGATCCCGGCGACCGGTACGAGATAACGTACTACGGCAGGATCACGGCCGACGCAGCCGGTACGGACGCGACGGTCGCAAACCAGGTGAAGGCCACGTCCAAACGGGGCAACGGCGACGATTTCTCCGTGGATAAACGGGTGGAGACCAACGTCTCCACCAGGCCCGACGTGTCGAAAAGCGGCGGGATCACGGCCGGCGGCAAGACGAAATGGACGATCGGCATCGACACCAAGAACAGGGACATCGTCGGCTGGACGCTGACCGACACGCCATCGGCGAACATCACCCTGCCTGACACGGTGCACATCAGTCCGGCCGTGAACGGATCGGACACCATCAGCGTCGGCGGCAGCGGCTTCACCTTTCCCGTGAACTCCACCGGCGATCCGGCCACGCACAAGTACACCATCACCTACGAGACCGACATGCCGGCCGTGGTCGACGGGACCACCAGGGTGGACAACACTGCGACCCTGACCCCGCCCGGGCCCGGCGGGGATCCCGGCTCCGGAAGCGCCGAGGTCGATTACGGGCAGCGTGTGAGGGACAGCCTGTACAAGTCCGGCCAGGGCGCGAACGAGCTCGCGGACGGCACCGCCGAACTCAAATGGGCCGTCAGCCTGAAATCCCCGCTCGAGGATTCTGCGGGCTGGACCTATACCGACAGACTCGAACAGCCCGAAAACGGCGTACACTACATTTCCGGGAGCCAGTGGGACATGCTGGTCGCGTCCGTCAAGCAACGCCTGCAATGGGCGGGCGAACCGCTCAAAAGCCAGGCCGAAAGCGTCCGGTTCACGAAAGACAAGGACACGGCGGGCCGTATCGTGGGCTTCACGATCCAGTCCGACGGCGTGTTCCCACAGGGCGGGCAGCTCTACTTCGAATACTCCTCGACCGGCGTCACGAACACGCAGGCGGAAACGGTATTCCGTAACCAGGCCGGTTTCAACGGGGCCACCCATACCGGCGAGAACCGGCTCACCCCGTCCCACACGAGCAGCGAGAAATACGATCTGAAAAGCAACATCACAGGCGACAGCGGCCATGACATGTCGGACTTGGACACGGCCGTGCAGAACGGCGGCCGGGTTCGCTACCTGGGGTGGAAGATCGTCACGAAGGTCGCACCGAATGACCGGCATGCCGACATGAGAATCACGGAACTGCTGCCGGCCGGCAAGGTCGCCCTGCTCGCCAACGCCGACAAGCCCGGCCTGGGCTTCCAGGTCGGCGACGGAGCGGAAAGCGAGTTCGGGTTCGACACGTCGGGCAACGCGTCGGTGACCGTGAGGGGCGTGCGGGTGACTGCCGCCAGACAGTCCGACGGGTCCATCGTCATCACGGTGCCCAAGGAGCTCTTGGAAAAACTCGGAAACCGGGACCAGGACGCCATCAGCGTGTACGCGCGCGCGACGTTGGCCGACGGCGTGCTGTCCGGCAGCGGGGTCCGACATGCCACAATCGAGAATTCGGTCGTGGTCTCCGGCGGGGACGACGGCGGAATCCTTGATCGGAAAACACAGCGGCAGACCATTTCGGATGACCGGTACAAGGGCATGCTCTCCAAAAGCCATCCCGTCTCGCCCGACGGCCATTACGCGGGCAACGTCATCACCTACAGCGTGGTCATCAACCCCGCGGGCAGGAAGATGCTCACCGACCCAAACGCCACCTTGCGGCTGCGTGACGAGCTGACCTACACCCACAACGAGTATTATTCGAAGCTCCGTATCTCGTACGTGCCCGGAAGCGCGAAACTATACGAGGGCGTCAGGGATTCCTCCGGGAAAACCGTAGCGGACGAATCCAAACCCGTGGGAATGGACGACTTCCATTATGAAAGCGTCGTCGCCGACGCGGCGCAGGGGACGATGAGGAACATCATCACCGCTACGGTGCCCGACGGGAAACCGCTCGTCCTGCAATACAGGTACAGGTTCTCCGGCACGGAGAACACGTGGACCGGCAACGTGTCCAACACCGTCTCCTTGGACGGGCAGGGCTCGACTAGCGATACCCTGAGCTTCCAGATCAGGAAGAGTAGCGCGGGCGGCGACGTTTCGACCATCGCCGTCTACAAGCATGATTCGAGGAACTATAACAAGCCGCTGAAGGGGGCCATGTTCAGGCTTTACAGGTACAACGGCTCCACCTACGAGCCCGTCAGGGACGCCCATGGCGGGGATCGCATCTTCACCACCGGCGCGGACGGCCAAGTCGATATCGACGGCAAGGACATCGACTACAACACCGCCTACTATCTGGAGGAGATCAAAGCCCCCGACGGCGACTATGTCCTCCCGACCGGGCAAGGGGCACGGACCTATTTCATCCGTCCGGATGGTTCGGGCTCCGCGGTCAGCAAGCCTGCCGGGTTCACGGGCAGGAGCGTGTATCTGGGCGACATCATCGACATCGCCAATACGCGTGCCGTCGCATTGCCG
>NZ_AZYA01000006.1:0-15698 GCF_000513015.1 Bifidobacterium sp. MSTE12
GTTTCCGGGGATTCATCGGCTCCGGTACTCCCGCGCGGGTCTTCCCCGACCGGGTTCCAGAGAGGGTCCCCGGGAAGTCCTTTGCGTATCCCGATACAAACCAAGAGAAAAACACCGCTCCTGCGGTCCCTGCATATCTGAATGCATGGATACACTGAATGCTTATGCACTATTTCGTACCCAAACGTTGCACCGAGTCGAACAAGATCATGTATCACGACAAAGCAACGGCTCAGCAAGCTGCCGACCAAAGTTGGCGTGAACGCGGCACCGAGCTATGGGTATATCGTTGCGAATTCTGCGGAACATGGCATCTGACGCATCGCGATCCACAATCCAACTACACATATGTACCATTCAACCAACAGCTCAAGCCCCATTCCCGCAAGAAAGGCTACAAGCCCCGCAGAAAATAGTCGTTCAAATCCGATTTCGGCGCAATCCGCGCTTCCGCAAATCGCCGACGATGGAAGGCGCATAGCTGATTCGTCGTTAAAAAACATGTGTCCTGTCCGGCGAAAACCGAACAGGACAATCATTATGATGGCAAAAAGTATAGGACACAAGCCCGGGAGCTTGAGGCAGTGAAGTCTAGCGGTCCAAACGGAAGCCCTGACGTTTGGCGTTCGGGGCCACGGTCTTACCGTTCACGCCTTCATCGACTGCGTTGGACGCAATCTGATCGCTGAATGCATCAACCGGACGGTCGGTGTTGCGCAAGTCGTAATACCGGTGCACTTTCTCGTCAAACTCAGCCAAGCCGGACAGCACGCTTTCGTCGCTCTCCGGATACTCGTTCTCAAAGAATTGCATCGTACGTGGCATGCGAGGCTTGACATCGGGATCCTGATCCGGCTTGCCGATGGCAAGGCCCAACACGGGGTACGTGTATTCCGGCAGATTCAGCAGATCGATCAGCGCCGGAACGTCATTCAGCAGCGAGCCGAGAATCACGCAGCCAAGGCCGAGTGAGTATGCGGCCGTTTCCATCGCATGCAGGGCCAGTACGGCATCGTTCTGGGCCTGTGAGTAGCGGTAACTGCCATTCAGCGTAAACGTGTCGGAAGTGGTATCTATGCCCTTTGTGGAAGCGATCGCGGCATTGCGGTGTTCGTCAAGTACGAACACATACAGCAGTGGCGCGGTGGCGATATACGGCTGTCCGCCGATTTCGGCGAGACGCTTCTTGGCTGCGGGATCGGTCACGCGGATTGCGGACCAGTCATTGAGGAACTGGCTGCTCGCCGCATGCTGTGCAACGGTTTCAAGGGTTTCGATGACATCATCCCCCAGCGGCTTCGACTTGAATTTGCGGATGGAACGACGTTCCAGCAGAGTGTCAACGGTGGCATTGTGAAGAAGATTGCTCATGTCACCCATTTTCGTCCGTTTTGCAGGATTACGCAAGGATGCCTTGGTTCAGCCGGTAGAGGATTCCGGATTCTTCGGCAGCAGGATCCGCAACGTGAACACACTGTCGGTATCATCCACCTGCATGGTGCCGCCGTACTGTTCGACCGTGTGCAGCATGCTTTTCATGCCGAATCCGTGTCGGGTGGCATCCTGATGCGTCGTAATGGGCAGGCCATTACGAAAACGCAGCCGACGCTGATGATAGTTCTGAATCTGAATCAGCATCAGGTTGCCTTGTGATGAGAAGCGTACGTTGATTACCCTCTTGGATGGGTCATTCAGTTCCATGGTGGCGTTGATGGCATTGTCGAGCGCGTTGCCGAACAGTGCATAGATATCCGCGACCTGCATGAAGTCCAGTGAATCGCCGCTCGGCATGCAGGTGAGTTGAATATCGTGAGATTGACAGTACAGGCCTTTTTCCATCAGTACGGTATTGAGGGCCTTGTTGCCTGTGTCGATGCGGGTGTCGTAGATCATGATCGCCTGTTCGGCTTCGGCGAAGTATGCGTCACGCTCCGGGCTTTCCTGCATGGTCTGCAGCGTGCGAATCTGATGTTTCAGGTCGTGGCACTTACGATTGATGATGTCAATCGTCTCCTGGCTGACCGTATACTGCTTCTGTTGCTGCAGCAGCGTGTATCGTACGCCGTCGAGTTCGCGCTGCAGTTCGGCCTTGTCATGATTGCTGCGCTGAGCCCACATGATGTAAAAGCAGCATAATGCGTCACTGATGTGGTAGACCACGCCATGGAGTGAGACATCATCATGGCACAACACGCCCAATACCCACACGAACAGCAGAATGCAGGCCATGGGGAACAGGTCATTGCGATTCACCCGATAATGTCCATGCACTGCGAGTTTGCGTGCAAACATGATGAAGAACGCGCCGTAGATGGCGATATAGATCACCGTGGTCAACAGTCCGTTGAGGAGCGTGGGCAGATCCGGCGTTGTGTGTCCGAGTGCGATGCTGAGTGCCAGATAGCATTCGTTGGCCGCATGCTGCGTGGCGTTCGCACAGATGGTGCAGTAGAGTACTTCCGACAATCCCGCCTGCAGACACAACGCCACTGCGGGAAGGCATATGACCGCGAATGCAGGCCAATACAGTATGGCCAACAGCAGGTTGTCGGGTACCGTGACGGCGGCGCCGAACATATAGGCGATCATTAGCAGAACAATGGTACATGAAGCGAATCGTGCGGGGAAACGACGTCGTTTTGCGACCGGAATCATGAACAGTAGGCAGGCCACGATGATCTGTGCCATGTAGGAAACCTGCAGCCAGGCGTGGTCGATCATACGCTGGTGCCTCCCATGTATTCGGTGAGTGCGTTCATAAACGGTTTCTTTTTGGTTCGGCTGATTGGCAGCCAGTCGCCTCCGACCTGCACGGAGTCCTTGGCCACGGCCGTAACCTGCTTGAGATTGACCAGATAGCTGTTATTGCAGCGTTCGAACGGCAATCCCTCCAGTTTGGCTTCCCAGTTGCGTAGGGAGTCACGTTGCCGGATGACGCCTTGTGTGGTGTGGAAGGACAGATGGTGCCCACGCACTTCCACATAGTAGAGATTGTCGGATGAAATGCGTAGAAAACCGTCCGTCGTCGGGAAAACGAGCGATTTCCTACGGCGATTGCCGATCAGTGCCAGAATACCGCGCATTTTGATGGAGAAGGAGTAGTAGTTGATGGGTTTGAGTATGAAATCCAACGCATGTACGGCATAGCCATGAATCGCCATTTGCGCCATGTTGGTGACGAATACCAGTGGAACATCGGCGTCCATCTGACGTAGGCGTTGTGCGGCGGACATGCCGTCGGTGCCGGGCATGTCGATATCCATGCAGACCAGGTCGAAGGAGCGGTCGTAGCCGTCAAGAAAATCATCGGCGCCGGCAAATTCAATGATGACGATTGCGGATCCGCTCTCCTGCGCAAGCCGTTCGAACGATGCCTGCAGGGTCTTGCGTTCGTCGGCGTCATCGTCGATGATTGCGATCCTCACGGTGTTTATGCCTCCTCATTGCGACGGATTCCATTATAGGAAATGTCGCATGCTCGGGTCGAATGACAAAAGAGCCAGTTATGCCCCTGGGAATGACCAGTTACGCCATCCGGGAAGGTAGGGGGTGGCCGTGCCGCGCACCATGGAATTGACATTGATGTCGGTATCAACATGTGAAAACGAAGGAGTCGAGATGAAAGGGAATTCCGGTCTGCTGTGGCGAGGGCTCACATCGGTGACAGGCACATTGCTGGTGCTTGGCATCTGTGGGACGCAATGCTCGTACATGTATGCGGGAACGATCAACTCCGCGCTGGGAACGTCCAGCACGAGAATCGTCGCCGGTGAAGGCGGCGGAAACACTACGTACTACGCCAGCGAATATGGCGACTTGAATGCCGAAAATCTACAGAAGCTCATCGCCGACGCGTACGGCGAGTCCGTGCTTGAGCAGGAGGAGGGTTCGGTGCTGTTGCGCAACAACGACGGCACGCTGCCGCTTGCCTCAGACAAACATGTCACGTTGTTCGGCCACGCCGTGGTGCAGCCGGTCTACAGCCCGGGTGGCGCCAACAGTGCCGCCGACACCGGCAAATATGTGATTGATCTGAAATCCGCACTGGAACATGCCGGTTTCTCGGTGAACAACACTCTGTTTGAAGCCTATTCGAAGAGCGATACCAAGCGTGTGGCCAGCAACAACCTGCAGGTTTCCGGCGATCCACGTTCGAATGGCGCGTTGAATGACGCCCCGGTGCTTGGCGAGGAGCCGGCATCGTTCTATACCAATCAGCTCAAGGCCAGCTGGCAGGACGATTACCACGATGTCGCCATCGTCATGCTTGCCCGTGAAGGCGGTGAAGACAAGGAGATGATGATGAAGGATCCGGAGGGCATCAGTGCTCTGAGTCTGCATCAGGATGAGAAGGACCTGCTGCAGATGATCAAGGATTCCGGCAAGTTCTCCAAGACCATCGTGCTGCTCAATTCCGCCTTTCCGATGGAGGTTGGCTGGCTTGATGACTACGGTGTGGATGCCTGCATGTGGATCGGCAATCCAGGGCAGCGTGGTTTCGAAGGAGTGGCCAATCTGTTGGTGGGCAAGGCCAACCCTTCGGGCCGTTTGACCGACACGTATGCCGTCGATTCCATGTCGTCGCCGGCCGCGCACACTTCCAGCCAGAACTCAAACCAATGGACGAACGTCGATGAAGTGAACGCCGCAGTCAGCGATAAGCCGGTCAATATCGATAATGTGACCGTACAGTCCGAGAACATCTATGTCGGCTATAAATACTATGAGACCCGCTACGCGGACGCCGTGACGAATCCGGGCAGCGGGGCGGCCAGCTCGGTCGGAGCTTCACATGGTGCCTCGGCATGGAACTATGCGGACGAAGTCAGTTATCCGTTTGGGTACGGTCTGAGCTACACCACTTTTGAACAGACGCTCGACGGTGTGAGCTACGACCGTGACAAGGATGAATTCACCGCCAAGGTAACGGTGAAGAATACCGGTGATATTGCGGGTGCCTCTGTAGTGGAACTGTATGCGCAGACCCCGTATGGCGAATATGAGCGGAAGAATCTGGTCGAGAAATCCGCCATCCAGCTTGCCGGCCAAGGCCGTACCAAGACATTGCAGCCGGGTGCTTCCGAAACCGTGGACGTTACGGTGGACCGCTACCTGTTGGCCAGCTATGACTATACCAAGGCCAAGGGCTATATTCTGAGCGCCGGTGACTACTATTTCACCATTGGCGACAATGCGCATGATGCTTTGAATAATGTACTTGCGGCCGAAAACGCCACTGGTATGACCGACTTCGATGGCAAGCCGGTGGAAGGGGATGCGGCCAAAACCTACCGGTGGTCGTATGACGACGTCGACACCAAGACCTATGCCAAATCCGATGCGGGCGAACGGGTCACCAACCGGTTCGAGGATGCCGACGCGAACTATTGGAAGGATGGTGCCGTCACCTATCTGACCCGTTCCGATTGGAAAGGCACCTTCCCGACCGAACCGGTCAAGATGACCGCTACCGGCAAGATGATCGAACTGCTTAAGGGTGATCTGTATCGGCAGTCCAAGGACTCCAAGTCCGTCAGCGACTACACGCAGGGAGCCGACAATGGTCTGACGTTCGTGATGATGAAAGACGTCGATTACAACGATGACGAGACCTGGAACAAATATCTTGACGAAATGACCATCGATGAGATGACCACCCAGCTTTCCGATTTGTTCGGCACGGCCGAAGCGGCTTCCGTGAACCGACCGGCGTATGCGGCTGGTGACGGTACCGCCAGCGTCGGCGGCAATACCTACGCCAAAGAGTACGGTGACGCCCGTGACGTCACCCTGTATCCGGCGACCAATGTGCTCGCCAGCACTTGGGATTACGGACGCATGCAACGTCGTGGCGAACTGGTCGGTGAGGAAGCCCTGTATGCCAAGACCCCGGTCGGATGGGGTGGTGGCGGCAATCTGCACCGCACTCCGTTCGGCGGGCGCAATGGCGAATACTGGTCCGAAGACAGCATCATGGTCTACCTTGACAACCTCGTGGAACTTTCAGCTGCTCAGAAGAAAGGCTTCGCACAGGGTGTCAAGCATGTTGCAGGCAATGATCAGGAGCTGTATCGCGAAGGTCTGAACATGTTCTTCAACGAGCAGGCATTCCGCGAGGGTGCGCTCAAGGGCATGGAAGGCATCGTCAGCAACGAGAACGCCACCGCTTTGATGATGTCGTTCAACAGACTCGGTGTGGTCTGGTCCTCAGCCAGCACCGCGCTGACCACTCAGGTGATCCGCAACGAATGGGGCTTTAAGGGCATGATCGAAACCGACGGCGTGGCCGGCGGCTCCTACAAGTCGCATTTCCCGTCATCATTGGCAGCAGGCGTGACCACCTACTGCATCGATCCGGGCAATACCGCGGCCGCAGGCATCAAGAAGCAGATCGAAGACAATGACGACGGCGATATGCTCGGCTATCTGCGCACCTCAATGAAGAGCTTCCACTATGCGCTGACTCGTACCAGCCTGATCAACGGGTTGGATGCCAACGCCAAAGTGGTCAAAGTCACCCCTTGGTGGCGTTACGCGATCTTCGGTGTGGATGCGGCGTTTGCGTTAATGACGCTTGGCTGCGCCTGCATGATGTGGCGTTCCGGACGTCGAGGCAAGAATGCGCGGGAAACGGTCAAGGTCGAATCCGAAACCGCGACGGGAAAGTGAGGAATCATCATGAATAGCAGAACTCCATCCATGTTCTCCGACAGAACTATCGGCTTTTACCTAGGGCTCGCCGCCGGTGTGATGGCCATCGTCTCACTGGTTGCCTACGCCATGTATGCCGTTGCCGCCGGCTCATACAACGTGTGGGTCATCGCACCGCTTGTGTTGGTCGTGCTTGCGCAGGCCGCGACCATACCTCTTGACAATGACTGGCTGATTGCCGCAACGCCGGCGATAGGCATGATCGCATGGTGTGCGTTCGTCATGGAATGCATGTATACGTTCGTCGGCCATTTCATGAATCTGAACATGTTCGGCGACCAGAGCCTGTTCGGTCCGGTCATGACGGTGACCGTGCTGACCGCAGTCACCGTGCTGATGCTCATGGTGTCGTCATTCATGCGTAAACGTAAGTAGGCTGCCAGCCTTCCGTCATTTGTCAGACGTCGTTCGGGCAAAGGGGCGCCACGATCGTTCTTGCGCCCGAATGACGACCTTCCTTCGTGAACGTCTTTGAAAGCACCATCATGAACAGAATCCCATTCAATACCGGCTGGACGTGCCGTCCGGCCGCATCCGAGGCCGAGGAAGTGCCGGTGACCATTCCCCACGACGCCATGCAGTGGGATCCGAAAAGCGCCGACAGCCCATCCGGAATGAACAGCGGCTGGTACAGCGCTCGCGACTACCTGTACACCAAGCATTTCTCTTCCGCCAACATTCGCAGATCTTCCGGTGATCTCACCCTGCTCGAGTTCGAAGGTGTCTACCGTAATGCCCGCATACGATTGAACGGTAGGCTGATCGCCTCCCATGATTATGGCTATTCCGGCTTCTATGCGAATCTGAGCGAGTACATAGCCGAAGGCGACAACGTGTTGACGGTCGAAGCGTATAACAGCGACCAGCCGAACTGTCGCTGGTATTCCGGTACCGGCATCTATCGTCCGGTATGGCTATGTGTCATGCCGGAGCGACATATCATGCCCGACGGCGTGCGCATAACGACGGTCGATTACCGTACCGGACGCATCGCGGTCGACGTACGCACCAGCCATCCGGGAGTCGTATATGTGAGCGTTCTCGATGCCGACGGCAGGTCCATGGCGCAATTCAAGGCGTTGTCGGATCGGCTCGATGGGCGGGGCAATCTCATGCATGAGGAATGCGTGATTCCCGATGTTCGCCTGTGGAACACCGATGAGCCGAATCTCTACACCTGTGTGGTGCGGTTCGGTGATGACGAGCAACGTGAGGTCTTCGGCGTGCGCACGGTGGAATGTGATGCGCGACGGGGATTCCGTATCAATGGCGAACGTGTGATCCTGCGTGGTTGCTGCATCCACCATGACAACGGACTGCTGGGCGCATGCGCATATCCGGCCGCCGAGGAACGCAAGGTGGCGTTGCTGAAAGGCGGCGGTTACAATGCCATCCGTTCCGCGCACAATCCTTGTTCCAAGGCGTTGCTTGACGCCTGTGACCGACTGGGCATGTTGATGCTCGACGAGTATGTGGACGGCTGGTACATCCATAAGACCCGCTACGACTACGGCACTGAAGTGGAGGCGAACTATCGTGATGATCTGGCCGATCTGGTGGCCAAGGACTATAACCATCCGAGCGTGATCATGTATTCGATCGGCAATGAGGTGTCGGAAACCGCGCAGCCGCGAGGTATCGCTCTGACCGACGCCATGACGCAATATCTGCATGGGCTCGATGCGACCAGACCAGTGACCTGCGGCGTCAATATCTTCTTCAATTTCCTGTCATCCATGGGACTTGGCGTGTATACCGACGAAAAAGCGATGAAGGAAATCGAACATTCCGGCAAGAAGAAGGCGGTCGGCAGCGAATTCTTCAATCGGCTCGCAGGCATCATGGGAGCCGACTTCATGAAGTTCGGTGCGACCTTGCCTCCTTGCGATTGGAAGACGCGCGGCGCGTTCGCCGTGATGGACGTTGCCGGATACAACTACGGCATCCGCCGATACAGGCATGACCTGAACAGATATCCGGATCGCGTGATCGTCGGCTCGGAAACCTTCTGCTCGGATGCGGCGCGATTCTGGGATTTGGCGCAGAACAATCCGCGGCTGATCGGTGATTTCGTATGGTCCGGTATGGATTATCTCGGGGAAGTCGGTATCGGCTCGCAGGAGTATGCGGAATATGCCAAGAACTTCGACGGATCACTTGGCTGGATGAGTGCGGGCGCCGGTCGATTCGACCTGACCGGCAAGCCTTTGGCGGAGGCTTCATACACTCAGGTCGCATTCGGTCTGAAACCGATTGCGATCGGCGTGGTGCCGGTCGGTCTTGGCCGTGAACATTCGCCGTCCGCCTGGAAGATGACCAATGCGGTCGAAAGTTGGTCGTGGGACGGGCAGGAAGGTGAACGCACGCAAGTGGAGGTATATGCGCGTGCCGCCAGGGTGAAACTCTTGCTGAACGGGCGTGAAATCGGGTCGGCTCGTGTCGGACGTGACGCTCGCGTGACATTCACGGCCGTCTACAGGCCGGGCAGTCTGACGGCGGTGGCGTATGACGACGACGGCGTGGAAATCGCGAGAACATCACTGGCCACGGCAGGCAAGGAAACGAGATTGCATGCCGTGCCGGAAGCGGAGCGCATCGCGCTCGATGAAGGGCTCGCATATGTGCGGTTCATGTATGCCGACGCTGCGGGAACCGTCAAACCATTGCTGCGAGGTGACGTGCATATCGAAGTGGAAAACGGCGAAATCCTGGGTTTTGGCAGCGCCTGTCCATACTACGAGCGTAGCTATCGCAGCGATACCGCCGACACCTACTACGGCGAGGCGATGGCCATCATCAGGCCTTGCGAGACGGGAATCCTCAGCGTGAAGGCAAGCAGTCCGTACGGTGAGGCCACGGCTCGAATCGAGGTGAGATAATGGCGGTCAATCCTTGGCGAACCTTTGCGAGGAATCATCCGAAGGCCGCAAAATGGGTCTGGCAGATAGGCGTGTTCTATCTGTTCAGTCTGGCGGTCACCGTGCTGCAATATGCGCTGTTCACGTTCCTGCCGTATCTGTTTGGCGAGGGGCTGGCCTCCACGGCATTCATGTGGCCGCATATTCCGATATCGTTCGCAGGCATCGACTACTCGTGGAATGTGCTTGGCTATGAGGTGGCGCGCAATGCGGCCGGGGAAGTGGTGATCGGCGGTGGCCTTGGATATTTCCTGAGCTATGAGATCGGATCATTCGTGGCGCAGTGCGTCAATTTCCCGCTGCAACGCAACGTGACGTTCAAATCACATGGCAACGTGGCATATCAGATACTGTGGTACTTCATCGCATGGGTGCTGATCTCATTGTTCTGCAACGCCATCAACGGCCTGTGGCTGCCGCTGGCGCAGGCACGGTTCGATCCAGCCGTATACAATCTGCTGGTCACGTTCATCACCGGAGGCGTGTCCATGGTGATCTACTTCTTCGTATACAAGATCATCTTCCCGGAGGGCAAGTCGGACGATCGGTGATGATCGTGCTACCTGCGCTTGGCATGGCGATGATTGACGATGGCCTTGGAACCGCGGTCGGACAGTTGAGAGACCAGTGCGCCCAAGGCTGCGGAGATGACGGCGAAGGCGATGCCGAGGATGGCGTCCTTGCGTGCGTCGGTGGTGCCGTCGGGAAGGGTCGCCTTGCGGCCAACGCTCTTCTTCCACGCCATCTCGAACACCTTGCCGAACGCCAGTCCGACCAGCGTAGGCATGGCGAATTTGAAGATTTTGTCACCGAAGGAATCGGGATCGCTCAGTCTCTGATCGCGCTTGGCGTTCACTTTCCCGTCGATGTTGTGCAGGGCCGCTACCACACGGTCCGCTGTAGATTCCAGATCTGGCGTTTCACTCATGGTTCCATAGTAATGCGTGATCGACGTGCTTTCCTGCCAATCCGGATGGGCGAAGCGCGTAGCGGAATGATGTTGCGATTTCCGAAGACACGAGGGAGCAAGTGCAGGGGTTCATGGGCGGGGTCGGTTAGAGTAGGGATATGACTGAAAATCATGTTGGAAGCAAGGACGCTTCCGTTGTTGCGCCCGGACGCTTGGTGCTGTTGCGTCACGGACAGACGGTGTGGAGCGAATCCGGTCAGCATACCGGACGCACTGATATTCCATTGACCGACACCGGTCGACTACAGGCCGAATCCGCGGGAGAGCGCTTGCGTTCGGCCTTCCCGAATGGTTTCGATCCAGGCTGCATGTTCGCAAGTCCGCTTCGCCGTGCCCGCCAGACCGCGGCGCTCGCCGGTTACGGCGATTACAGGATCCTGCCCGAGATCGCCGAATGGGATTACGGTCGCGCCGAGGGGCGCACACGCCAGCAGGTCAGCGAGGCCAGCGGTTTCGCCTGGGACGTATGGCGGGATGGTCCGCGCTCGCTGAACCCCGGACTTGAAGGCGATTGGATTGAGACATTGCCGTCCGGCGAGCAGGTTCCGGTGCATAACGGTCCGGGCGAGGACGTGGAGGAGGCCGCCGCGCGTACGCGGGACGCCATCGAACGGGTATTGCCGTTACTGAACGTCGGCCACGATGTGCTGCTGGTGGCTCATGCGCATATTCTGCGCATCCTCACTTCGCAATGGTTGGGCGTCGACCCGCATTTCGCCCGTCTGCTGCGGCTCGATACCGCGCATTACTGCATCCTGAGCCAGTACAAGGGTGACAATGTCATAGAGCGTTGGAACTGCTGAAGACATATCGGATGGAAGGTCGGTTGCCTACCGGCATTTGCAGCAGTCTGGCACAATCAGCCGTCATAACGGCGGTATGACAATGATGTAAACGCATTCAGCATATAATGAGACAATCGCCGTAAGACGGCGCTAATCATATGCAAGGAGTGCACATGCAGGCCAATATCGAGGACGTGGCACAGCTGGCTGGTGTCTCCATCGCTACGGTTTCGCGTACTTTCAAGCATCCTGACGTGGTAGCGAAGAAGACACGTGACAAGGTTCTGGCTGCCGCAAATGAACTGAATTTTTCGATCTCTCGCTCCGCCACTGTGTTTCAGGCCGGGCGGACGTACCGTATTGCCCTATTGCTGAACGATCGCTTTGCATCATGGTTCAACGCACGAATTTACGAGGGCCTTGATGCAGTGTTCAATCCGGCTGGTTACGACATCTCCGTCTACCCCATCTCCACCAAGGAAGACAGGCGCACTTTTTTCGAGAATCTACCGATTCGCCGCAACGCTGATGCCGTAATCATTCCCTCCTTCGACATAGACCCTGATGAGGCGAGTCGTTTGCAAAGCGCGAACCTACCGCTTGTCGGCATCAATGCATTGCCGGAAAGCGCCTTTACGTTGTCTGTTTCCATCGACGATGAGCAGGCGATGCAACTCGCTACGCGGTACCTTATTACATTGGGGCATCGAAATATCGCTTTCATTGGATTGACTCATACGAACCAGTCGCATCTGCAATTCAGCGCAAGCCGCCGCGTCGCCGGTTTCCGAAAGGAATGTAAGACTGCCGGAATATCGCCGATTGTGTTGAGCGTAGCCGAAGACGAGCAGCGCGTCGACAACGCATTGACGCAACTGTTTACATTGCCTACCATGCCAACTGCCATCTGCTGCCAGCAGGATTCGCTTGCCGTGCCGCTGTATGTTAAGTTGCAGCAACAGGGGTATGCCGTGCCGCACGATGTTTCCGTAATCGGATTTGATGATAATTTCTATGCACGTCAGCTCGGATTGACCACGGTTCGTCAGCAACCTCATGATATGGGTGTGATTGCAGCACGGCGCACTCTTGCATTGCTGCGTGGTGAACAGGTGGAGTGCCGACATGAAACGCTTCCTGTGCAGTTGATGTTCCGTACCAGCACGACTTCGAGATCCGGCGAGGCGTTTTGTCGGGAATCGTGAGTATGACTCATGCGTCTGTATGGCCGTTCATGCACAGCCACATGCGGCGATCGGAATTCGATTTCCGATCGCCGCATGTGGCTACGCCTTGCTTATGGCAAAGAGAAGGTCTTAACTGTTCAGATCCTTGGGCTCCGGCAGTGAACCCAAAGCCTTTTTGTTATTTGCCCATTCAGTCTTCCAACCGTCGACGAATGCGTTTTCGACCGCATCCCACTTGCCGGTGCCTTGCACATATTCGGTCAGTGTGCCACAGATGCCATTCTTCCATTCCTGATCTGGAACGTAGATGTTGTAGATGGTCTTCTTGCCCGCCTTGGTGTAGGATTGCGCGGCAGCTATCAGCGGATTGTTAGGCTTGTCGTCGTCGCCAAAGGTGGTATATGGTACGGCGAAGCCCATCTCCTTGGCCATGACCTCCTTGCCTGTGTCCGAGGATACCATCCACTTCATGAAGTTGAGCGTAGCCTTTTTGTCCTTATCGGAAGCGTTCTTGTTTACGCCCCATTGGTTCTCATAGATGGCGACCACACTGTAATCCTCTTCGCCCGGGATGCCCATCCAGTAAGGAAGCATACCGAGATCATCGTCGGCGACGTCATTGCCTTTGAGCTGAGTGTAGGTCCAAGTCCCGTTGGTCAGGAACGCGACCCGCCCAAGTGCGAATTCGGAGACAACCTCGTCGTTGATCTTCGAGCCGAGCATTTTCTTATCAGTCGGGCTGTTGTTCGCTTGTAGGTCGAAGAAGTCCTTGTACTGGCCGATATATTTACCTGTGATTTCAGGAGCGAAGGTTTTGCCTTCATCGCGGAATTCTGCGGAGATCGGAATGCGAGCCATGTGATCGTCAAAACGCCAGGAACCTGAGGTGTCAAGTCCTGGAGAGGCAAATGCGCCGTCGAGCCCTAGGTCATCCTTATGCGCCTGCATATCTTCGACAACGCTCTTCAGCACGCTATAGTTGATGATGTCAGCGTCGCTTTTGATTTTTGCGTAGCTCTTGGTGCAGTAGTTCTTGATGATTTTTTTATTGTAGATGATGCCGTTGTACTCCGCGACAAAGGGGATTGTGAGCGTGTTACTGTCGTCTGACATCGTCACTTCCTTGCCTTCGTCGGTGAGCAGTCCGTATACGTCGGTTTTCTGCATTGGCTCAAGATACTGTTTGATCTTGGCGAAGCTTGGGTAGCCGGATACGTTGAACATGGTTGGAGCATTGGACTTGCCGAGTTCGGAGGTCAGCGTCGATTCGTAATTGTCGGAGGTTGCAGTCTGTACGTTAACCTGTATGCCTGTTTCCTTGGTGTATTCATCGGCCAGTTCCTGGAATTGATCGACGACTTCCGGCTTGCTGTTGAGATAGTAGACTTGCCCCTTATCGTTGTCGGAGCTGGACAATCCGCACGCGGACATACCGCCGACGCTCATAAGCATGGCCGTAGCGGCGGCGATGAACTTGATTTTCTTCTTCACCATCGGTTCCTCCTTGAAGACGAGGGTTGTCGCACGAATTGCCGCGCAACATAATGTAAACACATTCATTATTTTTTGTCAAAACTAATGATTTGGTATGATTCTCAATCATACAAACGTTTTCATAAAAATGTAAATTTAAGATTATGTCGTATGTATGGGTGACAGTTCAGTCGGACGTCCGCATCCATACCGAAGTGTCCTGCGGTAGTTTGCCATCCGTGGTGAGCGGGCCGGAAGAGAGCAGTATGACCCCTTGGGGCAATGCGACTGGGTCAAAACCAAAATTGGTGACGTTCATCCAGCCGCCAGGACGACGATAGGCGATTACTCCGCCTTCGCTGCCATCCGGGCCGTCCGGCCGTCCGGTTGTGCGGTCGAGTCCCTCCGCCCAGGCAAAAGTGGTGTCGGAAGTAAACAGTTCATGTCGGAGGGCCACCACCCGTCGGTAGAAGTTGAGCATGGAATTGGTGTCAGTCGACTGTGCGTCAACCGCATGATTCTTAAACCAGTGAGGTTGGGGCAGATGCGGTTCCCTGATATCCTTTGTGTCCGTGGTTCGTGTGAAGCCGAACGTGCCGTTGCCGTGTCTGCCGACATGGCCGAATTCATCGCCTTCATGGTCGAGTTCGGGGGTGTCCGTAGCCACCCATGGCAGCGGTACACGGCAGCCGTCGCGCCCCTTGTTGATATTGGCTCCGCTGGTATGCAGCGCCCATGGGTCTTCAAGACGATTCCACGGGATGTCGGCGACTTCGAACAAGCCGAGCTCCTCGCCCTGATAGATGTATGCTGAACCGGGCAAACCCATTTCCAGCATCAGCGCTGCTTTCGATCGTTGCGTTCCTTTGGCTCGGTCCTCCCGGTAGGTGGCGCCTCCGCGCAACACCCAATCGCGTGGGAATGCGTGATATAAGCCATTGTCAGCCGGGACCTGCGGAAGTGCGAAACGGGTTGCGGAGCGAATTAAATCATGATTGTTCAGCACCCAAGTGGATGTGGAGCCCGCCCGTTCAGCCTGTTTCAGCCCGTTCTCGATGGCGGCATGCATGTCGTTGCGGGCCCAGATTTGCTTTGCGAATTCGAAGTTGAAGGTTTGTCCAAGCTCGTCAGGGCTGGAATAGAGGTATTGCCTATCTGGATTCACCCATGCCTCGGCCACGGCGAAACGTGGCGGATCATACTCGTTGAATACTCTACGCCATGAACGGTAGATGTCATGTACGCCATTGCGGTCGTAAACGGGATGACTGCCGTCTGAGGGCAAGAAGTGGCATGCGTCTATGCTCCATTCGTCAAGATCATCGCGATTGAGATCCTTGACCAGTGCGTGCGCCACGTCCACACGGAAGCCGTCCGTACCGTGATCACACCAGAAGCGCAGGGTTTTCAGAAAATCTTCGCGCACCTCGGGATTGTCCCAGTTCCAGTCCGGTTGCTGCTCAGTGAACATGTGCAGGTACCATTGGCCGTCAGGTACTCGCTTCCATGCCGAACTGCCGAAATTGTCGATCCAGTTGGTGGGCGGGAGTTCGCCGTTTTCGCCGCGTCCCTCGCGGAAAATGAACCGGTCGCGTTCCGGCGAGCCGGGGGGTGCGTCTAGCGCCTGCTGGAACCAGGGGTGCATGTGCGAACA